>DAOQNB010000291.1:0-7142 GCA_035335845.1 Acidobacteriota bacterium
GCACCAGGTACCAAGCACCAGGTACCAAGCACCAAGCACCAAGCACCAAGCACCAAGCACTAAGCACCAAGCACTAAGCACTAAGCACCAGGTACCAAGCACTAAGCACCAGGTACCAAGCACCAGGTACCAAGCACCAAGCACCAAGCACCAAGCACCAGGTACCAAGCACCAGGTACGAATCACTAACCACTTCAGAAAGGGCAACAGTATGGCAAAGACAATTCTTGTGGTAGATGACAGTCCAACCCAAATGAAACTCATGACAACTGCGCTTCAAGGCAAGGGATACAAGATCATTACCGCAGTTGATGGCGAAGAAGCACTTGAAAAAGCAAACAAAGAACAGCCTGACTTAATGCTCCTGGACGTCATTCTTCCCAAGAAAAACGGGTTTCAAGTCTGCCGTCAGCTCAAAACCGCACCCGATACCAAAGCCATCAAGGTCATTCTGGTCACCACGAAAAGCCAGGATACCGACCGGTTTTGGGGACTGAAACAAGGGGCGGATGAATACATTACAAAGCCGTTTGAAGATGCAGAGTTACAACGGATGGTGGCCAAACTTCTTTAAGACACGTCCGGGAGTACCCCCTCAACTCTAATCCCTGAGCCCCTATGGTTTTCTTATGAACCCAATGACCGATTCTGATCTGGTGAGTAAAAGTTTTAACCGGTGTAAAGAGAATCCACGGTTTATGCCCCGGTTTTATGAGATTTTTATCAAGAGCAGCCCCCGAATTGCTCCTTATTTCGCCAAAACCGATATGGCCAAACAACAGAGTTTGCTCAAAGAAGGAGTCGAACTTCTGATTATGTTTGGCCTTGGCTCGCTGAAAGCCAAATCCTATATGACCAAAATGGGCGAACTCCATGACCGGAAACACGTCAATGTTCCGCCTGAACTGTATCCATTCTGGGTCAATAGTATGGTTGCCACCGTGCGCGATATTGACCCGGAATGCACCCCTGAAATCGAGGAAAGCTGGCGACGGCATCTTCAAAAAGGCATTGACCGGATCACATCAGCTTACTGATGCCAACGAATGAATGGGGAGCGCGGGCATCATTGCCCGCAGATCACCAAATGAGAAACGATTGCGGGCAGGATGCCTGCGCTCCCAGGTGAAAAAGGAACTGTAGCCATGTCTGAAGGAAATGATTCGTCAAACAATGTAAATGATCTGGCATTCCCGGACCTGCCCGGACCTGGCGAAGGGACTGACGACCTGGAAATGCCGTTGGATTTACCGGATGCGGCACCGGCCTGGATGGCCGCGCTTGGCCCTTCTCTGGACGAACCGGAAGCCCAGGACCAGCTCCCGGAGGCTCCCGCTGATCTGCCAGGCGATGTGGTCGAACCAGCCCCCGTGACCATATCGCCACCCCGGTTTGATGCGCTCAAAGAGCAGATTTCTTCACGACTTCAGGCTTTGGACGTGGTGGCGCCAGCGGATGCGGAATTCCCCGCCAGTTCCTCAACCAATGATCAGGTGGATGAGGCTCAAGCTGAACCCTTCGATGAATTACCAACCGAGGACCCGGCGTGGATTACGGACAGCATCCCGGTTTTGGAAATTTCAGACCAGGCAGATGCTCCAGTGATCGCACCCCAGATCGAACCAGTTCTCGATATTCCATCCAGAACCTTTGAGTTTCAGGCGTCGGCACCACCGGCAGAAACCTCACCATCTGAGGCTGAAGACCAGATACCCGCTTCCCTTTTGCTGACGGTAGAAGAACCTGCCACGATTGAAATGGGCAGCGCCAGGCCAGCACAGATTGCTGATGAAACACCAGTCGTGGAGGTTCACGCAGAGACGACACCAGAGGTCAGCGAGCCCCAGGATGTGGTGCCGGAAAATCAAAGTGAGGCTGAACCTGACGGCTTTGAAATGCCAGATACCCTGCCCGGAGTCCTGGCTGATGTTGCCTGTGATGAAGCTGAACCAGCGTCAGGACCGTCACTTGAAGATCTGATTGCTGACATTGACCGTCAGGCAGCCACAGCACCAGCACCATCCATCAAGCCACAGATTCGAGCCACCCAATCTGAACCAGCCACGGCCAGGAAACGCTATGTGGTCTTTTCATTGGCTGGCTCAAAATATGCCATTCCAATCACCAATGTGATCGAAATGGGCCGAATTCCGCCAATTACCGCCGTTCCATACCTCCCGGAATGGGTCCGAGGGGTGACGAACTTACGCGGTGACATTCTTTCCATGATCGAGTTACGCGCCTTCTTTGGGTTGCCGCCACTGGAACAATCAGGGGCAGGTCGGATGCTGGTTGTTCGCAGCCAGTCGCGCGGAGTAACGACCGGTCTCATCGTTGACGGCGTCCACGGAATGCGAGAGCTGGATCCCGATTCGCTCAAACCCGTCACGGCTGCGATTGACGACCAGATCCTCAAATTTCTTTCCGGGTTATCGGTTGAAGAAGACGGGTTGCTGATCGTGCTCGATTTGGAGAGTGTCCTGTCAGCGTCGGAACTGCGCATCGCGCACCATGCCTGAAGTTTAACTTTCCGGCTTTGTCCTACGACGGATTAATCAAATTATGAAGGATTATTTCGTTGAAAAATAATGGCTTAGTCTTTTCATAATTCAAAACTCATCATTCATAATTTGGTTCGCATTTGAGGAGGATTTACAATGTTACGGTTTCTTCGAAATCTCAAAATCTGGCAAAAGCTGGGCTTGCTGGTCGCATTTATGGGCATCGCTCTCGGCGTGGTTGCCTATGGGTACCTTCGGGCCAAAAACGCTGATATTGAAAAAAATGACGTTGAACTGGCTTCACTTGAGTATTTGAAATCTGCCCGGCGACTGGTGGAACATTTGCCCCGCCGTCGTGGAACGCTCAACATTATTTTGAATGGTGACCAGTCTGAAAATTTGAAACAGACGGTTCGGGAACTTGATGCGCTCGTGGATGAAGATTTTAAAGGTCTGGAAGCAGCCGACGTCAAATTTGGCACCAGCTTAAAAACCACCGAGCCGATCAAAACATTTAAACAGCGGTGGCAGACACTCAAAACAGCCTCGCTCCAGATGCAACCGCGTGAAAGTTTTGAACAGCACACCGTTCTGATTCGGGACTTCCTTGGATTCTTAGCTGATCTGGCCGACACAGCGGAGTTAAACATTGACCCTCATCTTGACTCATTCCATATGGGCCAGACACTGACGAAAAGTCTTCCAAAAGCAGCCGAGATCTTAGGGGCGTTGCGTGGCAGGTCATCCGGGGTGGCCGCGGCCAAACAACTTTCCGAAGACAACAAACTTGACCTCATTTCCGACCGTGCCATTTTTCAGGACTCGATTGACAGCATCAACCGCGACATCACGGTAGCGATTCAGTACTCGCCTCAGGAATGGGAAGCCCAGCTTTCGTCTCCACTCAAAAACCTCAACAGCCTGACCAGCAGCTATTTGAAAACCCTTGATACCCGGATCATCAAGGCCCAGACGATTGATATTCCACCTCAGGAACTCTTCGGCGAAGGGACAAAAACGCTTGAGGCATATTTCCAGCTTTATGATGCCACACTCAAGAGCATCAACACCGACATGATGAACCACTACGTGGAGTGGCGGCGTGATCGCCAGATCGCCATTGGGGTGATTATCCTCGGGTTTGGACTGGCGCTGTTGCTGGCAGGGTTTATTACCCGGTCCATTACCAACCAGGTCAATGAAATGACCAGTCTCTTTGGTCAAATCGGGATTGGGAACTTTGAAGCTCGAGCCGCGATCCTCAGTGAGGACGAATTGGGTCAGACCTCGACCAACCTCAACGCCATGCTCGACAACGTGCTCACCCTGATTCAATCACAGGAAGAACGCGAACAAATTCAGCACAGCATTATGAAGCTGCTGGATGAAATTTCCGGTGTGGCCGAAGGCGATCTGACCCAGGAAGCCGAAGTCACGGCAGAAATGACTGGGGCCATTGCCGACTCATTCAACTTTATGATTGGTGAACTCCGGCGCATCATCAGCAATGTGCAGGAAGTGACGGTCAACGTCAGCGCCGCCGCCACCGAGGTCCAATCCACGACTGAACATCTCGCCGAAGGCAGCGAAGCCCAGGCAGTTCAAATTGTGGATACCTCAGCCGCTATCGAAGAAATGGCCGCATCTATCCAGCAGGTGTCGGAAAACGCCGTGTTGTCAGCCACCGTCTCTGAGCAGGCGCGGGTAAATGCCAAACAGGGCTCGGAAGCCGTGCAAAAGACGATTTACGGTATGAATGGCATTCGCCAGCAGGTACAGGAAACGGCGAAACGAATCAAACGACTCGGCGAAAGCTCGCAGGAAATCGGCGAAATCGTCCAGCTCATCAGTGACATTGCTGACCGAACCAGCATTCTGGCGCTCAATGCTTCAATTCAAGCCGCAATGGCTGGCGAAGCTGGTCGCGGGTTTGCCGTGGTCGCCGGTGAAGTCGAACGTCTGGCCGAACGATCCGCCGAAGCCACCAAGCGGATCAGCACCCTGATCAAAACCATCCAGAGCGAAACCAACGAAGCAGTGGCCGCGATGGAAACCACCACTCGGGAAGTGGTTGTCGGATCAGAAGTTGCCAATGAAGCTGGAAAATCACTGGTTGAGATCGAAACCGTGTCAAACCGGCTGGCCGAATTGATGCAGTCCATCTCGATGGCCACCAAACAACAGGCACGTGGTTCGGAATCAGTCGCCAAAGCCATGGGCGATATCTCTGACATTACCCAACAAACAGCCGCCGGTACAAAACAGGCTGCTGTTTCAATCCGCAAACTTTCCGAACTGGCCGATAATCTTCGGGTGTCAGTCAGTACCTTCAAGCTGCCGTCAAACGGCCATGGAAGCACCTATTAATACCAGTTTGTAGTCAATATAGCATTTCAGAAAAAGATTTCGGTTCAGAGTAACGCCTTCAGGCGTGAGGTTTGACGAGCAGGACAACAGATGAACCCCTCTCGTCTAAAAACGATACTCTGAACTATTACAAAGAACCCTGAATCCAACATTGGGCTGGTGGATCTCTCCACCGGCTCAACAGGACAGGTCTGCTCATTTTCCAAATTTTTGATCCCTGATTCCGGATGTGAAACCGTCTCGGACGCCGATGGGGCACTGCCAAAACAGTTTTTAGAAATACAGCAAACCAGTTGTCACCTCGCCAGGCCGGATCAGACTCGCCGCACTCTGACCCAGATCTTCCAATTGTGACCAAACTTCAAAACAGTTCACCCTTACAAAAAGCGAGGCCGTATAATGACAAACCATTCCCTGCTCTTTCCGGTATTACTGGTTTTTTTCTCAACCGCAGTGTGTTTTGGTCAAGCAGTTTCATCCGCACTCCCAGTCCATGAAAAAAAATTGGCGACAAAAACTTCAAATCCAGCTTTGAAGAACGACATTGCCCTCTATCAAAATGATCAATCGTCCGGTCAGTCACCCGCTGGCAATGCCGGACAGTCGGGACCATCGGCCTCCACCGCGCCTGTCGCAGATGAAGTACCGCTCATTCAGGACAACAGCTTCTTGATCGAAGAAGCCTATAACCAGGATGCCGGAATTGTCCAAAACATCCTGACATTTACCAGGGCCCGCAATGGCGACTGGCTCTCAACCTATACCCAGGAAATTCCGATCTGGACACTGAAGCACCAGTTTAGCTACACAATCCCAATTCAACACTTTGCCGATGCCTCAACCGGTATCGGGGATATTGCCATCAACTATCGGTATCAGGCATTTGGAAATTCGGAAGCGAAATATTTGTTTGCACCACGGTTTTCGGTGCTTATCCCAACTGGGAACCGCAAAAAAGATCTCGGACTGGGGGCGGTTGGCTATCAATTTAACCTGCCGCTCACGGCAGTTCATCATGAAAAGGTCACCACCCACTGGAATGCAGGGCTGACTTATACGCCAAACGCCAGAAATGCCAGCGGGGACAAGGCTGATTCCTTTGGGTACAACTTTGGACAAAGCACCATTTGGACCCCAACCCGGAGATTTAATGTGCTGTTTGAAACCCTGTGGAACACAACCCAATCAGTTGCCAGCCCTGGAAGAGTTGATAATGAAGACAGTTTGATTATCAACCCTGGTGTTCGGTGGTCCCACAATTTTAAAAACGGCACCCAGATTGTTCCGGGGATCAGCATTCCGATTGGAATTGGCCCAAGTAAAGGCGATGTGGGCGTGTTTCTCTACCTGAGCATTGAGCACAACTGGCCGTTCTTTGGCAGGTCAAAAGACTGATCGTTGACTTGGACAGAGAAGGAGTTTTCATGACCGGAACCAGCCAGTTGATGTCGCCCTCAGAACACGAAGTCTGGCGCAAGTTCATTGCAGACCGGTGCGGTATTGATTTCGGTGAAACACGGCTTCAGTACCTGTGCCGCCGGCTTTCGGAACGGATGCGGGTACTCAATATCACTGGCTTTCACCGATACTACACTTATCTGAATTTCAACGCTGAGAAGGAACCAGAATGGCAAAAGCTCCTTGAACTGCTGGCAGTGGGTGAAACCAGTTTCTTTCGCCACGAAGGCTCGTTTCTGGCCCTGCGAAATCTGGTCATCCCTGGATTGATCACCAGGAAACAGCAAACCGGCAGCCAGGTGCTGACGATGTGGAGCGCCGGCTGTTCCACCGGGCAGGAGGCATATTCGATGACGATGACGGCGCTTGACCTGATTGATCCACAGAAAATCCAGATTGAAACCCTGGGCACCGACATCAATGAAACTGTCCTGGAAAAAGCCCGCCTGGGTCAGTATTCGCCGCTCGCAATCCGTTCTCTGCCGGCAGCCTATCGCAAGAAATATTTCACTGAACTTCGGCAGGATCGAAACACAGTCTATCAAATCAACCAGCGGGTGAGAGAGAGTGTTCGGTTTGGGCATCACAATTTGAAAACGATTGAACAGAACCCGATCCCCGGCCAGGATGTCATTTTTTGCCAGAACGCGTTGATTTATTTCACAGCGGAATGCCGGAATCTGGTTGTCCAGGAACTCTGCCGCTCTTTGAGCCCAGGCGGATATTTGTTTCTGGCGCCAGGCGAAATTGTCGGGTTCAAACTGCCGGGAATCCAAAGCGTGAAAGTTGAAGATTCGCTGGTTTTTCAACGGCTCT
>DAOQNB010000292.1:0-7117 GCA_035335845.1 Acidobacteriota bacterium
CAGTGGATAAGGCTGGAAATCGTGGGCAGGATGACAGCGATGCGACCTTCCGCATTAAGAAATAAAGGCAGAATGAAGAATTGAGAATGAAGAATGAAGAAAACATCGGGTTCCGGGTTCCGCGCTTCCGGGTTTTCGAAACCAGGCACCAAGTACCAGGCACCTGTTTATTTCTTCATTCTTCATTCTTCATTCTTCATTCTTCATTCTTCATTCTTCATTCTTCATTCAGTTTTCATGCTTCATTCTCAATGCTTCACTTATGCGTGAGATCAACTTCTGTCACCAGATTTTCTTTATCGGCTGACTGATTCATCAAAATAACTGAAGGCGGCGGTGCACTTTTTGGCAACCCGAGCGAACGCGTCAATGAAGTCTGCTCAGCCTTGGTTCGCATCTTGTTCGCATTCATGGTGGTTGCAATTTGGGCTCCGGTTCTTTCATCCCTCATTTTGGCCCACAATGTTTCGTTCGGAGACCATTTAAAGTCTGTTTCATGTCCGACGTATTGCTGGACCAGCTCTTGCCCAATCGGAATCCCTGTGATGGGTTGGCGGGCGATGATGATTAACAGTCGTTCGGTGGCGGGGTCACCTTCAAAGACAAACCAGTGATTTGATTGATTGGAATCAGTACTGGATGGAACTTCATAGGGAACATGAGCTCGAACAGCATTGGATCCAGCTTGCAGGCGGGGATCTGGAAACAAAAGCTGGGGGTTTTTGTTCTCTTCGGTGTGAAAAATATATAAAAACCCATCTATGTTGGGCTCAAGTAAAAGACGAATGGCATCACCACTCACGAAAGCTCGGGATGGATCAACTCGAACTGGCTGATTATTTGGGCCCTTCATAAACAGTGTATACCCCAACCCAACGGCTGTGCCAGGTGTCGAAATGGCCAGTTGATGGGAGCTGGTGGTGGCCCCAGTTGAGCCGGATTCAGCCGTTCCTGATGTTTTCTTTTTCAACGCTGTTTTTTTGGGTTTGGGGTTGGTGGTAATTTTATTGGGGCGAGTGCTCAGAAAACTTCCTCGCACTTGATCGGCCCCTTTTTGAAATGCCCAGGTAGCAGGTTGCCATGCCACCAGTGACCCAAGAACCACAATGCAAACCAATACAGACTTCAACATACACCTGATTCTCCACTTTCATCTCGTACGCGGACAAACTTCAATTCGGGTAAAACAGTCTGGGCTTCACCCAGGATTTACAAAAACGACAGGGGTTCATCTGGAAACAGCCTGAGAAAAGACATGTCTTTTGCCTGTTTTTCCTGAAACCGCTGCACACTCATTTATGGTTGATCTTGACTTCGAAGACAACTGGTTTCTTCGGGTTCTGATCTTTCGGTGTCAAAACTGAGAGCCGTGGAACCGGTTCGGAAATAATTTTGGTCTCGGCTTTGAGGAAGGACGATTGAAGCTGTGACCACTCACGCTGCTCTTGAGGAGTGAGTTGGTAACCGGGGGCCAGGTTCCAGAAAGCTGGGGACTCCAGTTGAACCGGTGAAAAGACCAGGGTGTAGGTCTCCACTCCAGGCTGATCATCGAGTTTAATCCAGATGTCTTTACTTTCTGGATACATACACAATTTGCCACCTGGAAGAACATTGAACGAGGCAGAAGCACCAGGTTCTCGAACATTGGTCAAAAACGTGGTGAGTTCATTATTGTGACCTGAACCAAGAATATACAGGTAGCCAGATTCGGTTGCCTGGAACCCAAATTTAAACTCGGTGCCGGACTGGAGTTCTGGTGTGTCAGCAAATTGCTGGGTGGTTATCGTGCCAGCTTTTCCAGCGACGGTGAGCCAGAATTGAAGCACTTCGGTCATGGCCAGCGTCTTTGTTACCGGTGGAGGTTGAAGTGGAGGTGGAGGGGTGAAGCGAGGCCAAAAAATGACACCTGCCACGATCATCACCAAAAAACCGGCCAGGCTGGCAACCAGGGTCTGGTTTATCGAAAACCGGCCTGTCCCCATATCAGGCTGGGCCACAAACGAGGTACTGAGGTTGGATGGCTCAGCAGTGAGATTCTCTGAACCAGATGGCGATGGAACTGGATGCAAAGCAGCGTGTTCAGGCTCTAACTTGAGTGTCGGTGCCGTCAACCCAGGGTCAACAAGCGATTTTGACTCGGAAATCTCTTTTTTTGGCTGATCTCTCTTCACCGGGGCGCGAGTTGTTGAAAAATCGGGCGGAGGCGCACTTCTTTGAATCTGTGAGGGAACGGAGTCCACGATGGTCACCAGTGCTTCAGGTGTACCAGCCGTTGCCCGGAGTTGATCGCTCTGAGAATTTTCAGGGACATCAATCAGTGTCCTGGTGGCCCCCTTCTGGTGTGTGTCTAATCCAGGGTTGGTTGGGTGTACATCAGTGGGAACGAAAAGGGTTACGGCGGCTTCTTGTTCATCGGTTACCGGGCCTCCGATTCCAATCTTTAGCTCCAGGAGGGCCTGGCGGAGTTCTTCCATCAAGGCCAGCATTGTTGGAGGGCGGAGGTTTCGTTCTTTTTCCATCGCCCGTTCAATGATCCGACTGAAGTTATATGGAATCGAACTTCGTAACTCGTGCAGCGGTTTGGCCTTTGTGAACGTGTGGAGATAGGCCAGGCTTTCCAGTGTTTTTCCTTCAAAAGGGCGTTTGCCACTGATGAGTTCATACAAAATGATCGCCAGACTATAGATATCTGCCCGTCCATCAATATCTTCAGATCCGTCCCACTGTTCTGGCGACATATAAAACGGAGTGCCCAGTAACTGGCCAGTCATCGTCAGGGCAGTGATATCTGAGGTTTCACGGATCTTGGCAATCCCCAGATCCAGCAACTTGACCAGTTGATTTCCCTCGGCATCAGTCCCAATCATGATGTTGTCTGGCTTTAAATCTCGATGGACAACGCCGCTCTGGTGTGCCGCCTGCAGGGCCCCCATCACCGGAGCCAGCAGGTAGAAGGCCTCGGTTGGGGAAAATATCCGGCGTTTTTTTAATTCTTTGGTCAGCGTCTGCCCTTTGACAAACTCCTGAACCATATAGAGGAGGCCATCGCTGGTTTCGCGCAAATCAAAGACCGCCACTGCATTGGGATGGCGAAACAAGCGTGCGGCCTGGCCTTCACGCACAAATCGTCGCTGGTATTCGGGGTTGGCACTCAAATGTAAGGGGAGAATCTTGATGGCCACCATATCCCCAAGGCGGCTATGGCGAGCGCGATACACGGCCCCCATGCCGCCTTTTCCAAGGAATTCTTCAACCTGATACTGCCCATCCAGCAGTGTCCCGACCAGAGAATTCAGATCAAATTCCAGGACTTCGCTATCCGTTGGGCAGAAATTGGTTGTGGCCGTAAATTTCTGCTTGCAGGTGGGACAGATTTTTCCAAGGGTGGACATAGGTAAATCGCTCCAACTCAGGATGAGTCTCAATAAATGAAAGCTGGAGATTTCGCAATAGAACTTTATTTCAAAAAGTACTTGTCAACAATAAGATCCTTATGTAACTATCCGCCCGTGGCTGCGATTCATCCTTTCCCAAAACAACCAAACGACCCTCCAGCACTCCACGCGCGTGCAATGGATAATCTGCGCTTTATCCGCGAAGCGATGGAAAATGCTTCCGCGTTTACCGCAGTGCCCGGCTGGGGAGGTGTCTGGATGGGCATTACGGCCCTTCTGGCGGCAACCTGGGCGGCCAACCTGTCATCACCAACCCGATGGCTCCAGGCCTGGCTGGTCGAAGCCGGCGTGGCGATTGCCATTGGGTTTGGCATGATGATCCGAAAAGCACGGATCGTAAACATTTCTTTATTGTCCGTCCCCAGCCGGAAATTTGTGCTGAGTTTATCGCCACCTCTGCTGGTCGGCGGCTTATTAACGGTTGTGATGTATCGTGCCGGCCTGATTCACATTATCCCAGGGTTATGGCTGCTGATGTATGGAACGGGAATTGTCACAGGCGGTGCTTTTTCTGTGCGCATCGTGCCGATGATGGGAGTGTGCTTCATTTCGATTGGGACCGTGGCCTTGTTTAGCCCTCCAGCCTGGGGAAACACCTTTATGGCGATTGGTTTTGGTGGGCTGCACATCATTTTCGGCCTGATCATTGCCAGGAAGTACGGAGGTTGACATGGCAAAACACAACGCACTGGCGCGGGATTTAAATATCCACACGGCTCCAGATACCCCAAAACTCCAGGAAATACCTGGGAAAGCAACCACTGAACCAAGCGCGCTTGAACTCGACCGATTGATTCACGAACGCATGCGCCTGGGGATCGTGAGTGCACTGGCGGTCAATGAATCATTAACTTTTAACGACCTCAAAAAATTGATGAACACCACAGACGGAAACCTGAGTGTCCATGCTCGCAAGCTTGAAGAAGCCAATTACATTACCTGCACCAAGTTTTTTGATGGACGACTGCCCAAAACTGAATATCGGCTTACCCAGTCTGGCCGCGATGCCCTGGAGCGGTATCTCAACCATATGGAAACATTAATTCAAGCCATGCGCCCCCGTTAGGGCGCTGGCAATTTTTTTTGGAGGTTTACTTTATGAAACAAAGCACTTTGATCAGAACAGAACTTCATGGAATTCATGTTGCCATTATTATGGACGGCAACGGGCGCTGGGCCACCCAACGCGGGCTACCACGCGTTGCCGGTCATCAGGCTGGGGTTGAAACCGTCCGCCGGATTGTTGAAGCAGCGCCATCGCTCGGCATCAACATCCTGACCCTCTATGCCTTCTCGTCAGACAACTGGAAACGCCCGGCGCCCGAAGTCACGGCTCTGATGCAGTTGCTGCGGATCTTTTTGAAGCGTGAAGCCATGCGGTGCGCCCGCCAGGGAGTCCGCCTTGAAGTTCTTGGCCGCCGGGATCGGCTCCCTGCCGCCGTGGTTGAAGAAATCACCCGGGCTGAGACCCTCACCCGCCAGGGCACCCGGTTGCACCTGCGGATTGCGGTTGATTACTCCTCCCGTGACGCCATTTTGCAGGCGGTTCAGCAGGTAGCCACCCTTCCTGAATTGACCCGCGACACCTTTGCCACCCTCCTTGGCCAGGTCCATAACAGCCAGTCACCAGCACCTGACGTTGATTTGTTAATTCGCACCAGCGGTGAACAACGGTTGAGCGATTTTCTGCTTTGGGAATGCGCCTATGCCGAATTTTTCTTTACCAAAAGCCACTGGCCTGATTTCCAACCGGCTGAACTTGAAGCAGCCGTGAGTGATTTTCGGCGGCGTGACCGCCGATTCGGAGCGCTTCCACAGGCGGTGGCCAGCTAATTGGCCCTGTAAATCAGGCACCTGCAATTGATTTCAAAAGACGATAAAACTCATTTGAAATCAACAATTTCAGAATTTATTGAATTGAACTTTGGTTTTGTTAGGAGCACCCGGTTATGGATTCAAAAATGCGACTTGGATTAGAAGTACTGGTCATTTCCCTGCTCAATGGTCTCACCGCGGATTTGCTGCTCCGGGAACTCCCCTGGGGCGCCAATATTTTTTTATGGGTGGCCGGGTTTGGAGGATCGTTGCTCTTTCTGAGCTACCGCTGGCGACAGGAAAAGATCCCATTTGACCACGGGCTGGTGCTGATGGCGGTGGTGTTTTCAGCCGCCGGGGCCTGGCGTGATTCCCCGACCCTCCGAGGACTCAATTTGATGGTTACGGCCATTGCGGTGGGCTTGCTCGCCCGGCCACAATTGCTGCTTCACCTGAGACGGGCTGGTGTGATTGAGTATTTTCTCAATCTTATACTGGCGTGGCTCTCGCCAATGATTGGTCCCACTTTTGTTTTTTCTTCTGAAATGGAATGGAAACAAATCCCACGCTCAAAATGGACCAGTCAGGCATCAGCCATCGTGCGTGGGGCCATCATCGCGTTCCCTTTATTGCTGGTGTTTGGAGGGTTGCTGGTCTCAGCCGACGCCACGTTTGAACGAATTGTCAATCACTTTTTCAATTTTGACCCAGCCGAGTTGATTGTTCACGCCGGGTTGACGCTCGTTGTGGCCTGGCTGACAGGTGGACTGATTCAACGAATGTTTCTTGATAACGGTCCTGGACTCGCACCGTCAACGCTGCTACCGCTTGGGTTGCGCAACCTCGGCATTACCGAAGTTGCCACGGTTCTCTCCTTATTAAACCTCTTATTTCTCAGCTTTGTATTGATTCAGATTCGCTATTTCTTTGGAGGCGCGGCACGAGTTTTCACAACCTCTGGATTGACCTTTGCCGAATATGCCCGGCGTGGTTTTTTTGAACTGGTGACGGTCGCGGCACTGGTTC
The DNA here is from genome assembly GCA_035335845.1 of Acidobacteriota bacterium. Taxonomy (GTDB): domain Bacteria; phylum Acidobacteriota; class Blastocatellia; order Chloracidobacteriales; family Chloracidobacteriaceae; genus JACQXX01. The sequence goes on from DAOQNB010000292.1 coordinate 6,297, forward strand.
TGCCAGTTTTGCTGGCCCTGCACTGGATGCTCAATCAGGAAAATCCGGCTCACGAGCGATTGTTTCGCTGGCTGGCTGGGTTTCAAATCGTGATGCTGCTGGTGATGATGACATCCGCGCTCCAACGAATGATGATGTATCAAAAAATGTACGGGTTAACCGAACTGCGCGTCTACACAACGGCATTTATGCTCTGGCTGGCCGTGGTTTTTGTGTGGTTTGGAATGACGGTCTTGCGTGGGCAACGCCAGGCTTTTGCATTTGGGGCACTGGTGATGGCAATAATTGCCATAGGAACGCTCAATGTCATCAACCCGGATGCCCTGATTGCCGGCACCAACCTTGCTCGGGTTTCTGAAGGCCGTACGGTTGACGCCGTTTATCTAACCCGACTGAGTGCAGATGCGGTTCCAGTCGTGGTCAATCACCTCGAAACCATCCATCTTTCACAGCGTGTCAGGGTGGCGGACTGGCTGATCACCCGCTGGACACCAGATGAAAAAATAACCTGGCGATCCTGGAATCTCTCCCGCTCAAAAGCCTGGCAAAAGGTATATGACCGCCAAACCGAACTGTGCGCTCTGGCCTGCCAACCGGTGGAGTGAAGAATTGAGAATGAAGAATGAAGAATGAAGAATGAAGAAAATTCTTGGTTCCTGGTTCCTGGTTCTTGGCTCTTGGTTCTTGGCTCTTGGTTCTTGGAAAGCGTTGGTTACTAGGTTCTGTTGACATTTCTTCGCCGCGTAGCGGTGGCTGAATTGAGACTGGTGCTTCAGCGCCGGGAACGATCAAATTTGGGATCCATCGCCGCTCCATCATGG
>DAOQNB010000293.1:0-7048 GCA_035335845.1 Acidobacteriota bacterium
ATTAAATGCCCTGGTTCAACCAGGCACCGCCGGTACTGCAATCCGCACATCCGGCTCAGTATGGATAAATGTGAGATGGATTGAGCCTCTGACCTCACTATCGGGAACAGGGTGCGCTGACAGGTTCTTCATCTCAGTCAGACTTTCCTCGGTCCAGCAAACCGGAACTTTCAGGAATTCAAGTTCGAGTGCCTTCGCATTGCGGCCTTCGGTCTCAAAGAAAATCACGCCAGCCTGGTTGGAAAATTGCCGAAAATCCACAATCCACCCGCCGCTGTGCTGGATTGCCTGTTGCAGGAGATGAACCATTTCAAAGCGATTTTGCCGGGTTGAGGCTAATAACCGGAGAAATTGAATGCGGGCCATGGGATTTCGAACTAATTAAAGTCTATGTAAATCAAAGAGATAGAAGGTTTTCGCGGGGGAGGTGGACTTTTTTCCGAAAAAAATTCTCTGCCGGGTGTAATTTTTTTCCCTTGATTTCATCAGCCACTGAACCTGAGAAGTGTTAATGATGAGAATTGGGTTGTGGCCCGAGTTGAAACATCAAAATGCGGCGTGTTTCTCGTCTCCACAACTCAATTCTCATTTTTTTTCTTCGTAGCGGGATCAGGTGTTATCCCAATCAGGGTTCAGAGTTTTAGTCAGGTAATTCAATCAAATAGAGTTAGTGAACTACTGACTCCGATCTACTGACTACAAACTGGTATTATTTCTTGACTGGGGCCGGAAGTTCACGAGCTTCGCAAACCGATTCAAAGCCATTTCGGCCATGGGCTCCATCACAAAAGGGTTTATTGACTGAGTGCCCACACCGACATAATCCAATGACGGTGCGACCGGCCAGCCCAAATTGACGTCCCTGGGCATCGAAAATTTCAAAATCGCCTTCGATCCGGAGCGATCCATTGGGGTTAATTGTAATTTTGGTGGCTGCCATAGTGCGAGTTCTCCTGATGAACTGAAATTGAGGTTGAACTGCCATTCAACCCTGTCGACTGGTTATTTGAAGGCATGCATCACCCGTACGACCGGGTACACATCTTTGTCGGCTTCAAAGTAGGGTGAGCGTTGATAAAAAAAGTACAGACGGGCCTGGGGGTCGGCGGCAAATTGTGCATCATTCTTGAGTCGCTGCTCAAACTCTTCGCGCAGTTTGGGGTTTAACTCCAACATTTTGCGGGCAATCGGCTCCATCACATAGTCTGAGAAGTATTCTTTTTGCTCAAAGATCGAGTCAAACCGGCCCCACCGCAGCGCGGAATCAGGTCCCTCTGGTTCCAGGATGTTAAACGCCACCCGGGCCATTCGCTGATTCATCGGAACAAACATCGTTCCAGCCGGAAATGTCAGTGTTCGCGTCCGGGGCTTTAATTCAAAACTTGAAATCAAATGCCGCCCTTCAAAAGGACGATCAGCCCACTTAACCATCTGAAATGTATACTCTTCAACTTCAAGCGTCAGGTGCTGTGACACGGGTTTAAGCTGGATACCATGTGCCCTCAGCAAGTCAATCACCTCTGTCCACTCAGCCGGGATTAAATATCCATAGGGAACCACGGGTGAAGCTGTGGGGATGGTCTGATCATAAAAAACTGAATCTACGGTGACGGGCTGGTTGCCATAGCGTGGGAGGGTGCTGCCTGTAATTGGGCTGGGCTCAAACGTGGTGGTCACGCCGCGAAAAGCATATGGCTCGCTGGCGGTCCCAAGCTTGCCTGATAAATATAATTGACTCCCTGGGGTTTTTTGCGAGAGGGCCGCAATCTGTTCATCTGCCTGGGTCACTGCCTGCTTGAGAGAGGATGAATTTTCAGCAATGAACTGCAGCGTTTGAACAATCACGTCATAGTGTGACCAGACCTGAGTCCGATAGGGTTTGAGACTATGCGTTTCAACCAGTAACCCTGGGCGACTGCAAATGGCCGCATACCCGGTCGAGAATCTTGGGGTTGAGGGGCCACCTTGAAACCCTTTTTTGACGTCCTGTTCGTCAATTGGTTCGATATAGGGCCCAACGACGTGCCCATCTTGTTCAAGTCCCGCCTGAAATTTCGGCAAAAAGGAATTTCGAATCCAGGTGCCAACCGTTGGCCAGACTTCGGCTCCATTGGGAATACTGATGGTGACGTCATATTGATAATCCATGCCATCGGTCACGTGGTTATCCATCAAGAAGTCGGGGTTCCAACTGGTCCACATTCGAAGCCAGGCGCGCATCTCCGGTGTATCAGCCTTGAGATAGTCACGATTGAGATTTTTGCGCTGTGCGGTGACGCGAAATCCCATTTCACGCGGGCCGGCCTGGTTAATGCGGTTATATGGCGAAACACGTTCGTGACCGTCAATATTAAAAACTGGCATCACAAGCAAAATAACGTGATCTAACAGAGCCGCATATTTTTTGGTGACGACGACATCGCGCAAAAACATCAGTGAGGCATCTTTGCCGCCAATCTCACCTGAATGAATTCCATTTTGAATAAAGATGACAGGTTTGCCGGTTTTCGCTGCAGCTTCAGGGGTAAAAGCCCGATCCCTGGAAACGATAACCACCACCAGGTCACGGCCCTGGGGGGTGGTGCCGATAGTCTGGACTTTGACAAGCGGAGATCGTTTTTCAAGTTTCCGACACAGTTCCAGGGCCTCAGCATAGCGCCCAGTCTCAACATAGTTGGATTTTTCAAAATGGGTCAGCAAATCAGGCGGCGAGGCGTTGGTGCTCTCTGTGATTGAACGGGCCGGCCCGGCTGCGGCTGGTTGCCAGCCCGTCAAGGGGGGCGAAGGCGGAACTGAATAGGTTGGATGGGTTTGACCCGTGGCTGGGAAAACAAAAATGACGGCAATGAGGCTGACCAGCACAAACTGGAGGCTGGCGCTATTTTTTTTACGTGACATAGGCTTTTCTAAAATGCTTGAATCAAGATGAAGGTCGTTGTGAAGGGCACATCCTAAAGAGAGTACCGTTCAGAAGCAATTCCAGACTGCTGATCAATGATTCAAGGTTGAGGAAACAAAATGATGAGGTTACAGCACGTGCTCAAACCATTCCGTTCCTCGTTCATTTGCACAGGCTGGTTGTTCCTCGTGTGGATGAGTACGTTTGGCGTACCTGCCCAAACTGAAAAACAGCCAGACCGAATTGACCAGCCGATTGAAATCCAAAACTACAAATTTCAAAAAGGGGATGATCGCCGATGGGCAGCCCCTGACTTTGATGATTCTGGCTGGTCTTCAATCACCATCACCAAAGCGTCGACGGCTGAACGGTTAACTGACTGGCAAGGATATGTCTGGTTTCGGACCGAGGTGACCATTCCACCAGCCATGATTGGTCAGAATATTGCCTTCTCGTATCAAAAAAATTATGCCCATCAGACGGCGGACATTTTTTTAAATGGGGTCAAGGTTGGAAGTTGCGGTCAGTTTCCACCCGCACCTGGTTTTGAAAACCCAACCACCATTGTCATCCCGATTCCTCCCCAGGTAGTCAACACTCAGGGAAAAGTGTCACTGGCTTTTCGAATGTGGGCCCCGGAGGATCCGATTTTTGGGACCGCACGGCTCCAGTTCCCAGTCAAAGTATGGTGGACCAGTGCCATGGAAACCCAGGTTTTAGCCTGGAAACGGGGCGCGATGATGCGTCACATCGTTCAATTTTTCCTTTCCCTGATGTTTACGCTGGTTGGTATCTATCATTATGTTCTGTACCGCCGGCGGCAGGAACTGACTGAATATTTCTGGTTCTCACTGGCGGCCCTTGGATTTGCCGGGAACACGTTTATTACTTCCTTTTGGGCTCACTTTTGGGTCAATTCCCCTCGTTTGGAAATGCGATTGATGACCTTAAGCCAAACGCTCACGATTTTGATGGGGTTACAATTCATACTGGTCTTCTTTCAGTATCCCACATCCCGGTTGATTCGCTGGTATCAGGTGGCTTTGATCGGAGTCTCAGGTTTGGTGATCATCCTTCCAGATAGGTGGTTTCATGCCAATATACTCTTTCTATTTTATTTTTCAGTGATTGGCCTGATCCTGATCGGAGGCATCATTTATCAAAAGGTGATGCAGCGATATGTTGATTCGATTCCGTTGGGAATCGGAATTGTCTTTGTGGTGATGAGTGAAGTACTGGAAGTTGTAAAGCAATCAAATTTTCGGTCTTTCCTCCCTGACATTGACAACTATGCCCAGTATGGCTTTGCGAGTTTCATCTTTATGATGGCGTTTTCACTTTCAAATCGGTTCAGCCGGGTTTATTCAGAACTCGATGCGCTAAATCAAGATCTGGAGCAAAAGGTTCTTGAGCGAACCGAACAAATCACCCGTCAGCGCGATGAAATCACAAGCCAAAAGGAAGAACTGGAGCACAGAAAGACCGAGGTTGAAGCAAAGAACCAGGAACTGGATGAAAAAGTAGCTGAACTCATCGCGGCCCAAAAACAGGCGAATCGAATCTTTTCAGCTCTGGCTGAGGCACTTCCTGGCACCATTCTGGACGGGAAATATCAGCTTGCGGAAAAGATTGGAACCGGGGGCTTTGGGGCTGTCTTCCGCGCAACCCAGCTCAACCTCAACCGCCTGGTGGCCGTCAAAGTGTTTCGGCCAGCCGCAGGAAATGATTCTGAGGATGCCATTGAGCGATTTCGCCGCGAAGGCGTCTCAGCCTCACGTGTCAACCATCCAAATGCGATTTCGATTGTTGATTCCGGAGTTTCAAGCGACGGAATTGCCTATCTCGTCATGGAATTACTCCAGGGGCATACCTTAACCGACGAACTTCGGTCCACCTCACGGCTTTCGTTGTCCCGAACGCTGAAAATCCTGATTCCGGTGTGCGATGCGCTCAGTTATGCCCATTCCGTGGGGATCATCCATCGGGATATCAAACCTGACAATATCTTTATCAATCAATCACCTGAAGGAGAAGTGGTCAAGGTGCTTGATTTTGGGATTGCCAAGTTGATCGGGGCCGAATCGGGGGTCATTGCGGGCGAGCAACTGACCGGCACCGGTTTGATTGTCGGTACCCCGGCCTATATGCCGCCTGAGCGATTGAGTGGAAAACCATATGATGGACGCGCTGATGTCTACAGCGTTGGTATCATCATGTTCCAAATGATCACCGGGCAACTCCCCTTTGCCGAAGCGCAAAACAGTCTCTGGGAGTTAATCCTGGCCCATACCACGCGTGAGATCCCATCCCTTCGAGCCTACAACAAAAACATCCCGGAAGAACTGGAAACGCTGGTGTATTCAGCTTTGGCAAAAGCTCCTGAATCCCGACCATCAGCCCGCGAACTGGCGCATCAACTCAGTATCGTGCTGGGGAATTTGGACGATAGCCAGGTGCATCAGGTCACAGCACCCCGGGAACTGCGGCGTATTTCGACCTTTGAAACGACTGCCTTGGCCACGGGGCATCAAGCTGAGCCTCGGCCAACCAGTTTCGAAGGCATGTCGGATGCAATTACCGTCCTGGCCGAAAATCCAGGCGGTGCTGCCACCGTCGTGGCCGAAAACCCAGGCGGTACGGCCACCATTGAAACCCAGGGGAGGGCAAACCAGACTCAGGAGCTTGCCAGCCTACAGCCCCACCACGTCGCCAATATGGAAACAATCGTCACTGAACGACCAGCTCCAACTGAAGAATAACGTATAGTATTGAATACCAATGTATTAGACCATTCTTCATTCTTCATTCTTCATTCTTCATTTCAAAAATTTGTACTCGCATTGAGGGCGATTTCCGTGTATAACCAGGATGGTTTGAGGGTGCCCTACGAAGATTGTTTCCTTTCATCCTCGTCATGGATCTTCTCCCGGCACCCCATTCATTTTCTGGCACTGCAACACGATGTTTCTTTCCTGTAAATTTTTTGCGAAAAACTATTGCCAGTTTGGACTTCATAGCGTTTAATGACGTGTTGCGTCACAGCCGCAAGACCAATGTGGCGTAACTCGACCTTCCCCCTCGCCTTTCGGCAATCGAGTTTTCCCTGATAACAATCAAAATGGGTTCCCGTGATGGCATTTCTGGCATCAGACGGGACGGTATTTGTTTATCCCCAGGCTGTTTGTGCCAGTCGGTGACGGAAGGCACCGTGCAGGACAAATTGCCGCTCAACGAACGTGTGCGTGCATATCGCACAGGAGTTTCTTTTATGTACACTGTTTTTCTTGGATTGTTTTTGTTAAATCCTGGAACCATTAACCACTTACCAACCACCAACACCACAGCCGACAAGCTCCCTCTGATCGGAAAACAAAATGAGGGAGACACCCGGTTTACCCTGGGGAACTCGCCTGATACAGCAGCTCGCATTCAGTTGAATAAACTCTATCAAGGGGTCTTGTTTGCTGATGGTGATGAAGGTGACTTTTTTCGATTTTCGGCCTGCACCGGGTCACCGCTGGCGTTGGAAGTAACCCATGGGAAGTCCACTGGTTCGCCCATCAAGTTCGCACTGCGTCGAGCTGATCAAGGGTTGTTTGGCAACCGGGCCGAAGTCTTTGCGTACGTTAATCCAGGTGAAGCAAAAACAATTTCGCTGGCTGAAGCCCCAGCCTGTGACCTGATTTTTTCGGTCACCAATGACGGGCAGGACCACAGTTATTCGTTTAAAGTCATCGGAGAAGCCTGAAGTCAAGCGACTGGTGTTGCTGGAACTGAACCTTTGGTTGCAATCGGTTCCAGACGCCAGTCGCCACTTTTCAAAGCAATGGGTCGCGCCTGCTATGACCTACGATCCAGTCAAAATAATTGGCTACATGGCGTATATTCCCGATGGAACCGACTTTCAAATTGAAGGTTCCGGCGTTATCGCCCGGTCGAAAGACCTTATGGCAGCATATCTGGCTGAGTACCAGCCTGAGCAGAATGTTCTTTTTCAGATAACGAAAGTCACTTTTTTTGAAATCCCGGCCATGAGCATCATCAAAAAGTGTGCCTTTATGATTGACCAGCCGGCATACGAACGCTTTCGAAAGGAAGCGCTCAAGGATGATATTATTTTTCCTTCCTGGCATGACGTCCAGACGTCTG
>DAOQNB010000294.1:0-7025 GCA_035335845.1 Acidobacteriota bacterium
CCTGCTTTAAAGACCCTGAACCCTGAACCCGGTTTTAAAGACCCTGAACCCTGAACCCTGAACCCTGCTTTAAGACAACAATTCCGGCATCCGTTCCCACATAGAGGTGGTCATCGTTCGCCGCCAGGCTTAACACTGTCAGAGAGGGAAGTTCGCTGGTCAGGTGTGTCCATTTCTGTGAGTTCAGGTCCAGCATCCAGGCTCCGTCGAGCGTGCCGACGCCAAGTTTGTTTCCGAAACACATCAAGGCATTGGGATTGACGGTTTGTTTTCCGATGTCGAAGGCGTGCAGATCGCCGGACGGAAGAAGTTCAAAAACACCGCCGCCATACGTTCCTATAAACAAACGTGATTCTGTCGCGGCGAGGGCTGACACCCAGTTATGGGTCAGGTGTGAATTAGAGTCAGTCCAGACGCGGATGACTTTGCCGGATTGCAACTCGGCCAGCCCGCCTCCGGTGCCGACAAACACCGAGCGTCCAACCGGCAGAACGCAATACACCGAATTGCCCGGCAAGCCTTGAACTCGGGTCAAACTTCTGAATTGATTGGGCTTCCCCGTGGAAAGACCATCGCTGGTGGCGACAAGCAATTCTGTGCCTGGAAACACTGAATTGACGGAATTGCTTAACAACCCCTGCCGGGTTGTGACCGAAGAAGTTTTGGTGAGCGCGTCAATCTTCATGAGTCCATTTGACGTGGCCGCCCACATGATTTTGAGTTGATGGTCAAACACCAGCCGGTTTATATCCCGGAGCGCATCAGATTCAAGATGAGCAATTTGTTTTCCTGTTGGTGAAAGGACATCAATGCCGTCACGGAAGGTCCCGGCCCAGAGGTTTCCGTCTGCGTCAAACTCCAGAGCCGAAACCTGATTACTGGTCAGCGAACCCAGCGAGGCTGGAAGGGCAACTGGTTCAAATGCAAGTTGAGGAACATCGGTGGTGATTTCTGATGACTGCCACAAACCCTGGTCACTACTCAAAAACACGCTGTTTTCAACTGCTGAAATTCGACATCCAGAAAGGGAAGTCGTTTGATTGACAGGTGGCTGATCAAGTGGTTCAACCGAAAGCCGGTTGCCGCTTTTGACTACCAGCGAGATCGTGCCATTGTCCTGACAGGCCAGAATGTGTCCGTGAGTGGTACTGATTGCCGAAAGTCCTGGAAGAGTCGCTATCGTGTGGAACAGAAGTGGTGTGGTTGTATCTGTCTGATCCATTTCGGTTTTAGAGGCACTGGCCAGCCCGAAATCGGTCGCCACAATGACCTGTTCACCCAGTTCGGCGATGCCCACCACCCGGTCAGAAGGCAGACCGTGGCTGGTGGTGAACTGTTGCCAGCGACCACCGGTCTGAACCCATAGTCCTTCGGAATAGGTGCCGACATAGAGCCGTGATTCAATTGTGGACAGGCATTCAATCGCAGGGGATGAGCGCTGCTCAGATTCAAACTGAACCTGGGTAAATTGCAATCCATCAAAGGCAATCAATCCGCCGGTCTGTGTCCCAATCAACAGGGAATGAGCGTCAGCCAGCAGGGCCGTAATGCGTTGATTGTGATTGGGCCAGGTATAGTGTTGAAACTGTACCCCATCAAAAGTAATGAGCCCCTGTTCATTTGTGCCAATCCACAATGTGTCGTGAAAAACCGCCAGACTGGTCAGATTGTGCTCTGGCAGGCCATCTCGCAGGGTGAAATGCCGGGCTGGATTTCCGATTTGAACCAGCCCGCCTGTTGTCGCCGCCACCAGTGTATTTTGAAACCTGGTGACATCGGTCACGTGTGAGTCAGTAAAAATTGTTCGAATGTTTGAATGTTCGAGAGGCCCGAGAGGTTTGTGGTGAAAGGCGATAAGTCTTTGATTTGAAATGAGTTTTCTGGTGCGGGTCAGGTCGGAATCAACCTGATGATGAATCCAGAAAAAGATTGAAAGGAACATTATTACAATTGCTGAAAACACAAATGTAATAAGTTTCGAACGTGTGTGAAGCCGGGTTTTGACGGCGCTCCACTGGAAAGAAAATCGCCTGGGCCGAAGTTGAAAACTCATTGTGGTTTGACCAGTTTTGATTGGAATTGGCAACAGAGGTGTCCATTATGGTCCCGGGTTCCAAATCAAACTGTGTGGCAAGCCCCAGCCAGAGCGTTGGAAAGTACACCAACTCCAGGTAGATCAACCACATATGGGGAGTGTGGAAAGAGGATGAACGGGTCGAATTGAAAAAATCTGAGAAGCCGGTTTTGATAGGCGTTTGATTTTTTTCCGTGTTTTCCGTGTTTTCCGTGGTTGGAAATGGCTTATACAGGTCCTACCCAAGTTCAAACGACGTCACACCAAACAGCCGGTTGATGGGTAATGCGGCACAGGTTTGAGTGTACATCCGGGCTGTTTCAAACATGCTGACCATGGTGTGTCGCTGGACCAGTTCCTGCGCGGCAGGATTGACTTCCGGAATATCAAGAAAGACGGGCGCTTCACCTGGGGCACCAGCTTTCAATGCCAGGAACAGGTCTTCCGCCAGTTGCGGACTATCGGCAAACAATGGGCCAATCTTGAACCCAGATTGACAGGGGCGAATGACACCGTATCCCGCAAGGTTTGCGTCAGCTCCCAGAACGCCAAGCGCGATGCTTTCGGGTTGGGCAATCCATCTTTTCAGGAACGACGTGCGATTGTCGTGGAAAAATGGTCGGTCATAAGCGCAGACTTCATCAAATGGAATCGTTGACAGCGGAACAAGGTTTGAATCGGTTGGACGCACGCCACCGCCGGTCCCCTGATAGCGGATGTTTCGATAAGCCAGGGTAAATCCCGATTTCTGGTAGTTTTCCTGCTGGGCCAGAACCCCATCAAGTCCGATGGTGCGACCACTCAGATAGGCCATGGCCGCATTCCAAATCTGAATCCCATACCCTCGACCGCGATACTCGGGCCTGACAATATAAAACCCAATGAAGCCGAAAGAATCGCCATATTTCACGGCTGAAATGCTGGCGATGGGTTCGTTTCCAAGGTATCCGATCAGGAATCCGCTCGGGTCTGCCGCATAAAAACTGTCTGCATCGTGGCGCCCTGGATTCCAGCCTTCTGCCGCTGCCCAGGCCACCGCAATATCGAGTTCCTGACGGGTCATGGTTTTTATCGTGTAGTCCGATTGGGTCATACGTCGTTTTCACTGCCTTTGGTGAGTTGGTTTTCAGGATTTTGGTTGAATTGTGCAATGTAAGGACAAACCTGAGTTCTGGCAAGCGAGCCGCCAGTTCCGGTCAGCACAACTCTTACTTGCAAAAGGATCTCAAGCAAGACAAGATTTGCCTATCCAGTTGATGAGACAGTATCAGGGTTAAGCATTTACCGGGAATTGAATGAAGTCCATGCGGCAACCCACCCGCTCACGCAGGTGGTACTGACTTGACATCCACTCATTTTCGTCCATCTGAACCATTTCAAACCTGAACTTCTAAAAGGACTTGCTATGTCGTTTCAATCAGACGGCCTGGGGGCGGCTTCAAATGAAGTCCAGACAGAACGAGACCTCACTGCTCCACAAATCGGAATGGCGGACAGTCACCCTGAGGCACTCAATGGGATTGATCTCGAATATCAAAAACTGTTCCAGCTCTTCGGATGCTATATTGACGGCACGATTTCGCGTGATGATCTGTTTGCGCAGCTTCAGGGCTGTGGCATTTGGGTCAATGATCCGCGCCTTCTGAAAACAGTCGAAACGCTGCAGGCACTCGAAGCCAATCACCGGATTACCTTTTCCCAGTTCAAAGAAATTTGCCACCAGAACAGCAGCCTGATCAAAAAAGCGATTCAGGGGAATTTGATCATTCCCGAGTTTCAGGAAATGGTGGCGGTCTTTCAGGAGATGTTTACCCGCGTTCGGAAGAACACTTCGGGAAAAGTTGCCAATTACATTCCACAACTCAGCCGGGTTAATCCCGAACAATTTGCGGTCTCAATCTGCACCGTTGACGGTCAGCGATTGTCGCTGGGCGATGCTCAGGTGGATTTTTGCCTCCAATCAGTCAGCAAACCGGTTAATTACTGCCTGGCGCTCGAAGAGCACGGCGAAACGCACGTCCACCGGCACGTTGGGCGCGAACCAAGCGGGCGCGGGTTTAACGAACTGACACTCAACAACGACGGCCTCCCGCATAATCCATTGATCAATTCCGGTGCGATTATGTGCTGTTCGATGATCAAGCCGGGACTTGAACCGGCTGACCGGTTTGACTACGTGCTCAACACCTGGGGACGGCTGACCGGAGGCCAGCGCGTCGGCTTTAACAATCCGGTGTACCTCTCGGAACGCCGGACGGCGGATCGAAATTTCGCACTTGGCTACTTTATGCGTGAGAAACAGGCATTTCCGCCGGGAACCGACCTGATTCAGACGCTGGAGTTTTACTTTCAGTGTTGTTCGATTGAGACTTCAGCCGAGGCGCTGGCCGTCGCCGCCGCGTCACTGGCCAGTGCTGGAATTTGTCCCATCACGGGAGACCGGATTTTCCATGCCCGGACGGTCCAAAACTGCCTGTCACTGATGTCATCGTGTGGGATGTATGACTTTTCGGGTGAATTTGCCTTTTCGATTGGGTTGCCGGCCAAAAGCGGCGTTTCAGGGGCGTTGATGGTGGTGGTTCCGGGTGTGATGGGAATTGCACTCTGGTCTCCGCGACTGGATGCGCTGGGCAACTCGGTACGGGGAATTGAGTTTTGCAAACAGCTCGTGGAGCGCTATAACTTCCACAACTTTGACAGCTTGACGCTGGGTGAGAACAAAAAACGCGATCCCCGGCTCAAGAAAAACCAGACTCGAATCGAAGGCACCGTCAATTTGTGCTGGGCCGCGAGTCAGGGCGACATCAGCGAAATCCAAAAGCTGGCATCGCTTGGCGTAGACCTCGACGGAGCGGATTACGACGGACGCACCGCCCTGCATCTGGCGGCTTCAGAGGGCCACGACATGGTGGTGAAATACCTGATCGAGCGCGGCGTTCATTTAAGTCCAGTTGACCGCTGGGGAGGCACGCCGTTGACCGACGCCCGGCGCGGCACTCACGAACTGGTGGTTCGTTTGCTTGAAGACGCGCTCCAGAAAAAAGAATTGAGAATGAAGAATTGAGAATGAAGAAAGCCTGGTGCCTGGTGCCTGGTGCTTAGTGCCTGGTGCCTGGTGCTTAGGAATCAATATTTTCCAAGAACCAGGCACCAAGAACCAAGCACCAAAAACCAAGCACCAAGAACCAAGCACCAAGCACCAAGAACCAAAAACCCTATGAATTGGAAAAGCTATCTCCTCTGGTCTGGCTATGTTGTTATCGTTGGCATTGCATTTTACACCGGTTGGAGCGACCGGATTTTCTCGTTTGCAGGTCCGCTCGCGTCGGTGAAAGCGTTGATTTGGGTGATCTATCTCAGTTTTCTGGCCTACTCAATTTTCTGCAGCACCAAAGAAGACCTGCTTCGAAGCCTGTTCAAAATGGCCGAACTGCACTGGGGGCGGCAAGTTGGGATGGATCTGTACATCGGATTGATGCTGATGTCGTTGATGATCTATCTGCACAGCGGTTCGTGGCTGGTGGTACTGGCGTGGGTGGTGCCGCTGCTGCTGTACGTCAATCTGGCGACGCTGCTCTACGTCGTGATTTATTTTGACTCGATTGTGGCGAAGTTTATGAATTGAATCCAGAGCGATTGCTGGTGGAATTCTGCTTTGCCGTCACCTGTCCAGTTGAATCAGTAATCACCCGCGTTGACCCTAAATGGTATGGAGTCAGATACTTGATGGTTGTTCTTTCGTTTACCTACAGCAAATCCGTTGCCCCGTAGAGGTATTCTTTGGTTAGTGTCAGCGGGTTGATGGTTGCCTTCAGTATCAGTTTGATCTCAAGAGGTTTTGGCCTGTTGGTTCCGAGTTTCCCAAAGTCAGGAGTTTTAAAGTTAGGGGAAAGATGAACCTTTGGGAGTTGATTTTGGGAAAAAATTATTTGGGTGCCCGGTGGTTTCTTTTAAGTAGAGTAATCTTTCATATATCAGGCTTTCAGGTGACAACTTTGTCTCTGTGTTACCTCTTTTGATCCATTCCTCATAGGTCATTCCAGCTTCTAGATATCTGCCCATAATCCATAAAATCTCCCCCTTCATTCTTAACAATCCATGATCCACGCCAAAAATTGGGGTTATCTTCTTTTGCTCCAAATCACGGATTGTTTGCAACGCACGGTTCAAATCTCCTGAGGCTAAAATTGCTTGTATCAAATCTTGTGCCCAATAGTATCTGAGACTTGTTGGGTCGCCTTCTGCTGCTTTCCGATAATACCAAATGCTTGATTCAAAATAAGAACGAGCGTTTGATTTAAAAGTCCGGCGGGGAGTATGCCTTTCCGCAAGAGAGAGCATTTCTGTACCAAGCAACATGAAAGCTCGACCAAGAAATCCCTCAACCTGTGTTTTTGAATAGCCTTGTAATTTCTTTGAGTTGCGACGAGCCGCTTTGAATTCGGTAATGGCTAATTGGAGTTTTTCTCTCAGAGAGAGGCGGTCGAGATTTGGTAAACCCGTCAATTCCCATTTTTGCAAACTGATCAAATGAGTTAGAGGATGGTTTGATAAAACCAACCCTCTGTCAGTTCTTAAATCAGGAGGAAGCTGTTTTTTTGAAGGTTGATGAACAATCTGATCTTCTCTCTGATTGTTGAAGGCACTGCACAGACAGGGAGTAAGCGTCATTACGATCATTGCGATCCAGGGTAACATAAGACATTTCATCTGTCTGGCACGCATTGGGTACCTCCTTCAACCGATAGGCATCTAGCCACCAGGATAGTCAATTTTCTACTAGATCCAGGTAACTCTCTGATTCTTCGTAGTTTGTGGAAAATTGTGAAGTACAGAATACTTCCCTCAACTTGTAATTCGTTTTTTGGGTATGTCCACTTGATAAAACTCGCTGGAAAGTAAGTACCTTACCGAAAATTTCCAGACATTTTAACCACGGAAAACACGGAAA
>DAOQNB010000295.1:0-6984 GCA_035335845.1 Acidobacteriota bacterium
AGCGGGCCGCAACTCCAGGCTCAATTCCCAGAGCTTGTTTCCAGCCCTTTCGAAAGCGTCTCGACGTAACTCTGAATTCCGCTAAAGAGTGATTCGGCAATTGTTTGGCGGAATTCAATCGTGCGCAGGGCATCAGCATCTTTGGGGTAACTGATAAACGAGACTTCAGCCAGGATGCTTGGCATGCTGGTACCAACCAGCACCACAAACGGTGCTTTTTTTACACCCCGGTTCAAGCCAGAGTGCGGATTGACTCTGGTTAATCCATTAACCAGATTGGTCTGAACGTGTTGGGCAAAATCACGTGATTCAGCCACTTTGTTGTTGAGAGCGATTTGTTGGAGCAAATCAAGCAGGTCGTTGACATTGCGCGAGGTGGTCGCGTTTTCACGGGTGGCGACTTCGAGTTCTTCCTTGGAGGCATCCCGACTCAGGAAATAGGTCTCAACGCCACTGGCCAGACTGGATGGGCTGGAATTGGTGTGGATTGAAATAAACAGGTCCGCCTGCCGGGAATTGGCAATTGCGGTTCGTTCTTCAAGTGGAATAAACCGGTCACTATCGCGGGTCAGGATGACCTCAACATCTTTCATTCGTTGTTGAATTGCTGCTCGAAGTCGTAAGGCAATGTCGAGAACCACATCCTTTTCATAGATGTTGTCTTTGCCGGTGGCGCCAAAATCAGAGCCACCGTGACCGGGGTCAATCACGATCCGTTTTACTTTGAGTCCGAGGGCCCGCATCAGGGTAATATCCCCAGCCGCCGTTTGCTGGGCGCCTTTGACTGACGGAAGAGCCGTCGTGGACGCCAGAATCTCAGCATCTTCAGCAATTGAGCGTGACCCGCGCAGGTCAACCACCAGTCGTGGCGGATCGTCGAGGGCAAAAATGGCAAAGTCACGAAGCTGGGTGCACTCAATGGCAACTTCGACCGCGCTGGTTGAGGTGGAATAGCGGATAT
The DNA here is from genome assembly GCA_035335845.1 of Acidobacteriota bacterium. GTDB lineage: Bacteria > Acidobacteriota > Blastocatellia > Chloracidobacteriales > Chloracidobacteriaceae > JACQXX01. The sequence continues at coordinate 962 of DAOQNB010000295.1, forward strand.
TTTTGAGAAGGCCATTGGTCGTGATTGCAATTGGGCGACCGGCAAGAAGCGGGGAAACTTTGGCTGAGGGGAGTCTCAGAACCAGCGTGGAGCCGTTTAACGACCGCTCATAGGTGGCAGGGATACTGAGATCGAGAATGACCCGGGCATAATCTGGCCCCGAAAAGTGGCGAATCTGCCCAATGGTGGTGATTCCGGCCTGATCATCCTGGGAAGCGGCAAAAAGTACATTCTCGCCAGTCGCCTGACCACCTGACACGGTGCCAATTCGGGCGAGGCTGGCCATCGCTTCGCGGGCACTCACTGAACTGGGATATTGCTCAACGATCAACTGGTAGGCCCGTGCCGCCTGATTGGTTTCCCGCAGGTTATGTTCGTAAATCTGGGCAATACTGATCAGGGCACGAGTGGTATGTGGGCTCGTTTCATAGGTTTCCAGCAGGTTCTGATAGCACCCGATAGCACTGTAGAAATACCGCGTTTTTTGAAAACGCGACCCCATCTCACGAAAAACCTCAGCCTGACCAATCAGGGCGGCATCGCCGACGGTTTGTTCCGTATCAAGGCGGACTGCGCGCTGATAAATGCCGATCAGGTCAAGATATTCAGTTTCAGTGTGTGCAGCTTTGGGATTATTGGCGAAGGTCTGCCGCAAGATCGTGGCGCGTTCAACCAGTTCGCGGGAAATGGAGACATTTTGCAGCGTTGGTTGTTGGGCGTGATAGTCATAGCGCAATGGAGCGGCCAAAAACATCAGCAACCCAACCGCACCCACCGTCAAACACCGACAGACGAACCGCACGAAATCTGGCACACGTACGGTTTCAAAGTTCATTCGAAGCATACTGCTACAGGGTTTCGCTCTTAAATTTTCAGCGCAAAAGGTAGCTGAATGAAACGGGGAGGAGCCTTCCCCACAAAGCTTCAGGTGATGAAGCAGAAACTGCGCTTAACCCCTTGATTGATTTCGGAAAAGATGCCCTTGATAGGTTAGGAAGACAGGCGCTATTGTACCACAGCTTGGGGTTCTGCCAAGCGAATTCATCCGTCACCAATTGCCAGAAACCTGTCATTTTCCAATCTTTCCGAGTGCCAAACATTTATCCACAGGTGACAGCTCCCCGGTCAGACATCGATCTGAATCACTGGCAATTGCTCACACTTTTTCAAAAGAGTATCCCTTACCAGGAGGGAAACAAGGAGAACGAATGCGATTAAAACTATTGGCCTCTGTTTTACTTACGATTGTGTTGTTGGGGCAGGCTTTGCCGCTCCGTGCTGACGAAGGGATGTGGCTTCCTGATACGATTGGAAACCGGCAACTCCTTCAAAAGATGAAAGCCAAAGGCTTTGCCTTGCGCCCGGAAGACATCTTCTCAAACACCGCACCAAGCTTAAAAGACGCGATAGTGATTGTTGATGGCGGTACGGCTGAGTTTGTCTCAGACCGGGGGTTACTGCTGACCAATCACCACGTTGCTTTCCAGGCGATTGCAACTGAGAGCACTCCGGAAAAGGACTACCTGAAAAATGGATTTGTTTCCAAAAGCGAGACGGAAGAAATTGCAATCAAGGATGAAACCTATCACTGCAAAATCTTGAAAGAGTCCCGTGACGTGACGACTGAGGTGCTGGCCGGTGTCACTGACCAGATGAATGCCGAAGAGCGCAACACGGCCATTGAAACCAAACGCCGCGAAATCCTCAAAGCTGCCCAAACGAGCAAGAATTATGAGTGCCAGGTGGTACCAATGCTGAGCGGGTTGAAATATTACCTGTATGTGTATGAAGTCTATCCGGATGTTCGCCTGGTCTATGCCCCGCCGTTGGCTATCGGGAAATTTGGTGGTGACATTGATAATTTCCAGTGGCCACGCCATACAGGGGATTTTACCTTCCTGCGTGTCTACTCAGCACCAGATGGCAGTCCGGCTGAATATTCTCCTAACAATGTGCCCTATCGTCCCAAGAAGTTCCTTCCAATTTCCCTCAACGGATACAAGGAAAAAGACTTCGTGATGATTATGGGATATCCGGGGAAAACTTCACGATACCTGGAAGCCTCAGCTCTGGCCAACACGGCTGAAGTCCAACTGCCGTTTACGGTCAGATATTACACCGCCCGGATTGAACTGTTGCGGGAAGCTGGCCGCAACAACCGGCAACTGCAACTCGAACTGGCTTCGCTGGTGGCTGGTTTAGCCAATACCCAGAAGAATTTTGATGGTGCCATCCGCGGACTCAAACGTTCCAACCTGCTGGCCCGACGGCGGGCTGAAGAGATTGAACTGGCGAAATTCATTGATTCGCGTCCAGACCTGAAAGCAAAATATGGCGATGTGCTGTCAAAACTCGACAACGTCAATGAAAAATGGCGGCGGACCATCGTCGGTAACACGCTGGTCAATGCCCTGGCCAGTCCGTTGAGTTTCCCAGCCTTTTCAACTGGGATTTTTGCCGCCACGTTTGCTATGGATCAGGAAAAACCTGAAGCTGAGCGGACCATGCCACCGGCACTTGGGGCAGGGATGAAAAAGCAGATTCCAAACGTTTTCAAGGACCGCAAGCCTGAAATCGAACAACGGATCTATGAAATGTTATTCCGCTTTGCCCGGGAATTGCCGGTTGATCAAAAAGTGGACGTGTACGAAAACCTTTTCCGTGGAAAAACCGGTGAAGATCGAGTCCAGGCGGAAAAAGACTTTGCCGAAAAGATCATCCATCACCCAAACCTGTCATCTGCCGATGGGTTAGCTCGACTGGCTGATATGTCAGCCAAACAAATGCGTGATCTCAATGACCCGGTCATCAATTTCCTGTTGAGTGCGGCGAAAGAAATCCCTGAAATTGTCAAACGCACCGAAGGATACAACACCCGGGTTGCCAAACTCCGGGCTGAATATATCGAGGTGCTGACGCTCTTCCGCCGCACCGATCCAATTTACCCGGATGCAAACCGGACACTTCGGTTTACTTATGGCGAAGTACTCGGCTACACCCCATTTGATGGGGCAACCTACCGCTATTACACGACACTCAAGGGTGTGGTTGACAAAGATACCGGTGCTGAGCCGTTTGATGTTCCGGCTGAACTCAAGTCTCTGGTCGAAAAGCGTGACCTGGGAAGTTATGTCGATCCCCGATTTGGCGATGTGCCGGTGGCCTTTCTGGCAACCACGGACATCACTGGCGGGAATTCCGGTTCGCCGATTATGAATGGCCGCGGTGAGTTGATTGGTATTGCGTTTGATGGGAACTATGAAGGATTGGGAAGCGACTATGCTTTCAACCCGGAACTGGCACGCACCATCAGCGTGGATATCCGATATGTTCTGTTCCTGGTTGAAAAAATGGCTGGTGCGACCCATTTGCTCAAGGAACTCAAATTTGCTGGCAAGGCTGCCGGCGCCCGTTAATATCGCAACAATTTGGAGTGCGGCGGCTTGATGCCGCTTTCAAGTCGCTGCACTCCACATGGTTTGAGGTTCAGTCTATGTTATTTCGAAAGAGTCTTTTGGTCGCCGGAGTTGTGACAATCCTTGGTTTTCATTCGGCTGGATTCACGGTTGCTCAAACGGAATCGGCAACACCGGTCACCAGGCCGGGTGCCCAGGCCGCTGTGAGTTCTCAACCCGCCCGCTCTCAAAAACAGGGAACGAGCCAGACGACTCAATCCAAAATACCTGGACCTCAAACAAAAGCTGACAGTGATCCTCGATTTTTACCTTTAAAAGAGGTGAAATCAGGAATGAAGGGGATTGCCCGAACTATTTTCCAGGGGTCACAAATGGAAGAGTTCGGGGTCGAAGTGCTCGGTGTCATTTATGGGCTACCAACGCCGACTCAATCTTCAATCATTATTCGTCTCTCTGGGGCAAACGCCGAGCGCACGGGTGTGTTTGCCGGAATGAGTGGTAGCCCGGTCTTTATCAATGGAAAGCTGGTGGGCGCCATTGCGTTTAGTTTTCCTTTTTCAAAAGAACCGCTGGGCGGTGTGACCCCGATTGAAGAAATGCTATCCATTTTTGAAACCGGGGAATCAGACGTACATACCGCACGCGGGTTATTCAGTTTCCAGGACCTGGCCACTGTGAAGCCGGCTTCGGTACCGGTTGAATTGAGTCAGCGGCAAACACCGGTTCTGATTGGTGCTGATGCCGCCTATACCCCGAGCCTGGCGCCGCTGGTAGGGCAAACCATGATGCCGATTGCGACTCCAATTTCAGTTTCAGGTGTTCCCAGTGATATTTTGGCCCAGTATGCACCGCAATTTGAAGCCCTGGGGTTTCGGCTGGTTTCCGGTTTGAGCGGAGCGGCCCCGATGGGAACTGGCTTAAAGCCGTTTGATGACACCACGTTGCTGCCTGGCTCCACGATCAGCGTTTTGCTGGCGGGAGGAGATTTTAGCTTTGCTGCGGGCGGAACGGTGACCTGGCGCGATGGCAATCAGGTGTATGCCTTCGGTCATCCCTTCTTAAACTTTGGTGCCACCCAGTTTCCAATGTCAGAGGGCTCTGTCGTGACAGTTGTTCCCAATATCAACAATTCTTTCAAGTTAACGATTCCTGGGCCTCCAGTCGGGATGATCAATCAGGATCGGACGACTGCGATTCGGGGCCAACTGGGACAGGCTGCACCGATGATTCCGATTACATTAAATGTCACAACCAGCCGGGGTGCAGAACGAACCTACCGGTTTGAAGTGATTAATGATTCCTTTCTGACACCGCTTCTGGTCAGCCTTGGCGTTTCAAGTGGTTTAACGGCAACAGAACGAGCACTTGGTGATCTGACACTGCATATGAAAGGCCAGATTCAACTCGAAGGCCATGCCCCAATTGACCTGAGCAATAGCTTTACTTCGCGCCTCAACCCGGCTGGATTGATTGGGCTTTCTGTCTCCCAGCCCCTTGGGGTCTTGCTCGGCACCGGGTTTGAAGATGTTACGATCAAAGGTGTGACCTTGAGCGTGATTGCCAGTGATGCCCGAACCAACGGGTCACTTGAGCGAATCTGGGTCAGCAAAACAAAGGCACACCGTGGGGAAACCATTGAAATTCAAGCTTTTGCCCGTAATGCGAACGGTCAGACTTTTGTTGAACGAATCCCGATTGAAATTCCGGTGGATGCCCGACCAGGGATGGCCACGATTTCAGTTGGTGATGGTGCCACGATTGGCCAGAGCGAACGGCGGACGCTCCCCGAGCCAAAAGACACGGCTCAGTTAGTTCGGTTTATCAACCAGCTCCGCAAGAACAACCGTCTGTATGTTCGACTGCTCCGGGCAGAAGCTGGGGCCGTAGTCAACAACGAAGAAATGCCTTCCTTGCCACCTTCCATGCTGGCAACCCTGAGCAGTGATCGAGTTTCAAGCGAATACCAGCCCCTCAAGAACTCAATTCTGGTAGAAAAAGAACTTCCTTCAGCCCGCTTTTTAATTACTGGTCAGCAATCAATTTCAATAGAGGTTGTAAAGTAGCAAGCAGAGCGAAGGGGGAAAGCGTGAAGTCGCCAGGTCCTTCACGCTTGATTCCCAGTCCTGACCTGTCAATCTTGAACTTTGTGTCGTTCACGACGACGTTATTTCGCTACTCGCCGTTCTTTGCCCCTTCACGCTCTATGCTGAACTGGCTTAAATCCCTCTTTCAAAGAAAATCAGACCCTGCCATGTCAATTTCAGTCACTGACGAAGGGGTAACCCGCATCCTGGGAAATGGCAAAGTTGAATCAGTCACCTGGGATGACCTGGCTGAAGTTGCCATACTGACAACCAGCGCCGGGCCGTTTGAGGAGGACGTATATTGGCTGTTGATTGGGAAGTCGGGTGGTGGATGTGCGGTTCCTCAATCCCTGGATCCACAAGGGGAGATTTTAAAGCGGTTGCAAACACTCCCTGGTTTTGACAATGAAGCTGTTATTCGGGCAATGGGTTCGGTGGAAAATGCCACATTTGTGTGCTGGAAAGCAGAGCAGAATGAAGAATGAAGAATGAAGAATGAAGAATGAAGAATGAAGAATGAAGA
>DAOQNB010000296.1:0-6972 GCA_035335845.1 Acidobacteriota bacterium
CAGCTTGCGGATCGAAACCAGGATCGGCTGGATTTGGCCCAACTTGGCCTGGGGGAAAACAAAGATGTCTGACCATTTGCAAACGAACCCAATTGATATGTCTTCAGAAGCAATTGACCAGCGCCTCCGGGATGTCGCCCAGCTTTTTCGCCTGGGTATGACGATTCAGAACATCCGGGTTTTAGGAAATGCTGAAGAACTCCTGGCTCCACCGTGTTCAGATGTTCTTGATTTGCCCAACTCATCCCCTTTCGATCCAGAATAAACCAGGGATTTCGCTTCCTGTGGAAGAGAACCCGTCTCAATCTGCGTTGAGCCGGCCCAATTCCATCTCACAGGATTAACCAGCTTTCAATTCAAGCTGATGTTTTCACGATCAGCACTGAACAGGAGGCCGTCCAGGCAACTTTGCTTGAAACGCTGCCGACCAGCCCGTGTCGTAAATCAGTCAACCCGGTGGCACCAAGGACGATCAAATCATAGTCTCCATTCTCGACCTGACCCAGAAGTTCGGTTGCCGCGTTCCCTTCTTCAATCACAGTATCAATTGAGACCTGGTAGGGTTGTAAAATCCGTCGGGCCTCATCAACCAGCATCTCGGCTTCGGCACGAAGTTCACGCTCCAGATGCAATGGCTGATCTCCCGAATCGCTCCACTCATCAGGGGCATCCAGAAAGTCACGATCCAGGCCCAGTTTAATCCACGGGGTTTCCACCACGTGCATGAGGGTTATTTCGGCTGAATTCACATTAAATTCGGTGACCAGTCGGCGGAGCGCCTGCTCTGAAGCCTCTGAGCCGTCAACTCCGACCAGAATTCGGAGTGATTTGTCAGGCGTCAATTCCCTGCCAACCAGAATCATTCCTGGCGCCGATTCAATCACTCGATTCGCCACCGGGCCCAGTCCAAGTCGGGTTCGGTCATATTTTCCGAGCGCCCCAATCACGGTCAGGTCCTGGGCGGCGGCTTTGTGAACAATCACATTGGCTGGCGAACCAAATTCCATCACACTCTCAGCCGCGATTCCCTCTTCAGCCAGGATGCGGGTAGCCTCATCGAGTATTTTTCGTGTTTCACGGCTGATTTGTCGGCGGTAGCGATCACGTGCTCGCCGCGATTGCTCGCCAGCTTCACGAGTCTGCGATTTTGCCTGGAACAATTCAGGGATAACACATACTACCTGAACCTGACTGTTTTCTTTGCGCACTAACTGGGCGGCAGCCCGCATTGCGGTGAGTGCGTCGAGTGATCCATCGGTCGCCATGAGAACTTTCATATTTCCTCACTTCTGAAAGAGTCGGGATGAGTAGGCCAGTCCTTTTCATTAAAGAACATCACTGATGCTTTTGAGATCAATCAATTTCCATACCAACCCTCTTTTGCCGCTGAATGCCAGGATTTGCTGTGATTGATGCGCAGATTCTCCCATTGGAGTGTGGAAATCTCCCCAGTCCATTTAATCGAACAGCGCTCAAATCTCATCACCCAGAAATACAATCGAAATAATCCCCACCTCAAACTTAATCCACCCTTTGCCAAATCGCGTTTTTTGCGAAGGAGCCGTCGGATTGGCTGACGAGGTGGTACCAGCCCGTACTCGAAAAAAATACCCAAACTGACATGGGGGCCAGTTAACCTCTGGTTTTCGTATATGATACAGGCTTTCTTCCTTCAATGGCCCGGCTTGAAACCAAAAAGGGCATGGTGTCTTCTCACCGCCAGTGCCAACCAGCCATAACCTGGCATTACTGGAACACAAGTTGCTCCAGTTGAAATGAGGTTCAAATCTATTTTATTTCTATATTCGATCCTTCTTTTTCTCAGGAGTGTGACTATGCATCCCTATAAAGATTGTCATGATTGCAACAATGCGTTTTATGAGCCGACTCAACCAAATGGCGAATTAGCCTGTCTCAAGTGTGGCGAGTTGATTTTGGCTTCAGAGTCCGAGCCTGAAATGACTATGACTCGTGCCTACTGGGAAACGGTGAGGGAAAACATGCTGACCAGTGGTCAACTGGCCATTGATCATGTTCGGCAAGGTGATGCCGAAGTGGCGCGTTTTTTTGCGGTTGAAGCCGCCCACGACGCCCGGCATCTTGAAAAATTCAACCGCTTGTAAAGAAAACGAGGTATTTGTTGTGTTAGCCCACGCACTTGTCACCACTCAAGCTCCCCCCCAATTTCACCGAATCATCGGCACCTATGGTGGAACCGCACCAGGGCCGCAGGTGATTTGCATTGGTGGCATTCATGGAAACGAACCAGCCGGAGTTCACGCCTTAAAACGCGTCATCCACCAGCTCAATGAAACCCGACCGCCATTTCAAGGTGAAATCGTCGCGCTCAGCGGAAATCTCAATGCCTTAAATTCTGAGTGTCGGTTTTTTAGCAAAGATCTCAACCGACAGTGGACAACCGCCAAAATTCAGGCAGTCAAAGACACTCTTCGGCCAGATGAATTGGATGCGGAAGATCATGAATTGCTTGAACTGCTCGACGAACTCGACAAAATCATCGCGCGCCGACAGGGCCCCGTCCTGGTGTTCGATATGCACACAACCTCGGCTGACGGCGCCCCCTTTGCTTTAATTAGCGACACACTCGAAAACCGACGCCTGTCATTGGCGCTCGGAGTGCCACTGATTTTGGGCCTTGAAGAGTCTATTGAAGGGACAATTCTCAATTATATTAACGAACTGGGCTTTGATGCCATTGGGTTTGAAGCTGGTCAACACACCGCCTACACCTCGGTTGATAATCACGAAGCAGCGGTCTGGATTCTCCTTGAGGCCATCGGATGCCTTTCAAAAGATGACATCAAGGACTATCGGCAGTTCCAAAAACGACTCAAGCGCGCGGCCAACGGGGTGCCTTCAGTGCTGGAATTACGCTATCGCCATGGCATCACCGAAGAAGATCAGTTTATGATGTGGCCCGGTTTTACCAATTTTCAACCAGTACGAGCCGGCCAGATCCTGGCCCGAGATCGCAAAGGTTTGATTTACTCGTCTGAAAATTGCCGCCTGTTTATGCCCCTTTACCAAAAACAGGGCAACGACGGCTTTTTCACCGTTCGCGAAATCAAACCCTTTTGGCTGAAAGTATCCAACACCCTGCGCAAAGCAAGAGCTGACCGCCTGTTGCCGTGGCTCCCCGGAGTCAGCACCCACCCCACCCAACCTGAAACCTATGTCCTTGACCAGCGGATTACCCGCTGGTACGTGATCGAAATTTGTCATTTGCTTGGCTATCGCATTCATTCTGAACACACTGAACACTCACTCACCGTCAGTCGGCGGAAGCAGGCTGACGCTTAAGTGGACCACGAGCCGTCAATCCCCAAGAACAAGTGGTTAAAAAATACAAGGTCTCCAAATCTTCAACATCGCAGCCTCTTCAAAACCAGATGGGTTGCTTTTAAAGTGACTCATCCTGTTTTTTTCAGAATATTCATTGATTGACGACTCGCGACTCACCACTTACTTTTTGTGTGCTCCTTCACTCCTTCACAGCCTCACAAATCATATGTCTGAAAACAAAGATGCCTCTGTCCTCTCGTCGCAACTCAAAGCCTGGTTTTTAGGGCCCAAAGCGGAAAATGAAGATTTTTTTGAAAAGCTCATCCTCGATGCTTTTCGTGATTACTGCTACTGGCGGCGAAATTTTCACCCGGAAGACGAGCCTGGTATTCGAGCCAGCGACCGGCGCGATGCAGATTTCGAAGAGTTTCGCGAATTGATCCACGACCGTCTGTTTGAAATGGTGTCGCATTTAAAACGGAGCGCTCCGGGGTTTAGCCCTCGATACCTGGGTCATATGATGAGTGATTTGTTAATTCCAGGCGTGGTTGGGTACGTGGCCACCATGTTGTACAACCAGAACAACATCTATTCGGAAGCCTCAACGATTACCCTTCAATTCGAGTCAGAAGCATTAAAACTCATTGCCCGAATGTTGCACCTGGATCCAGACACGTCCGCCTGGGGACATTTGTGTTCGGGTGGGACTGGCGCCAATCTTGAATCAATGTGGATTGCCCGCAGCGTCCGGTTTTTTCCCTATCAACTGGCGCTGGCGCTTGAAAATGCGAGGGGACGTGGTCAGTTTTCTACCAATGAGACGGTGGCAGCGACAATTTCCCGATTGGGAGTTGGAAAACGCTGTTCGTTTGAAGAACTGGTCGGGCGCGACCAGCTTGCCAATTTGCGGATCAGTGAAATTATCGAACTTCGAAAACAGCTTTCGGATGCCGCCGGACAACACCATGAACTTGGCGAGTATATCAAACCCTTTTTGGGACTGGGGCTGATTGAACTGTCAAACCAATGCCACAAAGTCAACACCTTTACATTTCCACCAAGTTTTAAAGTTTTGCTCAGCACCAACGCCCATTATTCGCTTCGCAAGAGTCTTGGAATCGTTGGGTTGGGTGAGTCCAATCTGGTCAAAGTCAAACTCGATTCGCAGATGCGCCTGGATTCTGACCTGTTGCACGACCAGATCCATCGGGCGCTCCATCACAAGGATGTTATTTTAGGTGTCGTCGGCGTCTATGGCTCAACCGAAGAAGGGGCCATTGATGATTTTGCCCAAATTGTTGCATTGAGAGAACTTGTCCGTCAGGAATACAACACTGATTTCTGGCTTCACGGTGATGCCTGTTATGGGGGGTATGCCCTGGCCATGTCGCATCCATTTTCGGGTTCACTCCAACAATCCACCGAAGATATCACCACCTTTATGTGGGAATTGTTGAAATCACAGGTGCGCGGCGAAATCCCCAACCACGTCGCCTGGACCAAAACACAAAGCCAGGAATGGACCCGGCATTCCCTCGCGTTAGGACAGTGTGATTCGGTCTCAATTGACCCGCACAAACTGGGGTATATCCCCTACCCGGCAGGAGCTGTATTTTACCGGGATTATCGGGTGCGCGAATTTATTCGTTATGACGCACCATATCTCAATATTTCGGCTGAAAAGGGATCAGAATCAACCACCAGGGTTGAAAAAGGCGGGAAACATTGGGAAATTGGCGAACTTGGAAAATACACGCTTGAGGGTTCGCGCCCTGGAGCGTCGGGGGCCGCCATCTGGCTCGCGCATAAGACGGTTCCACTGGATCGTGACGGCCATGGCCGAATTGTGGCTCAATCGGTCCTCGGTGCCAGGTACTTGCAGGCAACCCTTGAAAAAGAATTACAGACTGATTCACCTTCAGGTATTGGGTGCGCGTTTTTGTGTGAAAACCCTGATTTGAACATTTTGTGCTACACCTTTCCGTCAATTATTCGATTTCCGGAATTAAACAATCTTGAAATCCCTTCGTCCCTGGCAGTGCTCAATCGGGCAGTGACACGCTTTTTTACCGAGTGTCTGCCAACTGAAGAGCGCCCCACCTTGACCCGTGAATTTGTCGTGTCAATGACCAGCCTCAGCGAGGAAGAATATGGCGGCACCCTGGGAAATTTCATGGACCGTCTTCACCAACAAGGCATGATTGGCCAGCTTGTTGAAGAACTCCCAAATGGCACATTGACCGGCAACCCATGGCGGGATGATTCTAAAATTTCAGTCATTCGGACTGTCGTGATGAGTCCATTTTTGCTCAAGGCCATGACCCGACCGAAAATGCGGGCGTCACGCCGCGAACTCGTTCATGAATATGCCGATTTCCTTCAGACCACATTGGGCCGAATCTTCAAAGCCGAACTGGGTAAAGCCATTGAAAAGGCAAATCGTCCGGTGCTGACTGGAAATGTGATGGTGATTGAAAACACCGAAGAAACACTGGTTGGCCTGTGTGACGAACTGCGACGCGTGAGCTTTCAAGCCGACCCGCGTCAGGTTGTGGGAATGAAGACCATTGATCTGGCCTGGGAATTTATTCCGAATTCAGATGTGGTATTGATTGATAGCAAACTGGCGCAGCAGGATTCAACCAGAGGGTTCCAATTTCTAGAGAAACTCCGTGACACAGAGCATATTAAAGGACTGGTTGTCTTTGCCTCAGACCCACTCGTCAAGGAGCGAATTTTAGAGGGTGCTTGCCGCCGTCCTGACTGGACAGTCACGGTTCGTCAAAAACCGGACCCGCTCAGCGGACAATTTCAAGCCGCCGCCAATCTGGTCATGGCAGACGTTTGGGATTGTCTGGCCAAAAAATAATCGGCGGCACCGTCCAGGTCTCCTTTATTTCGCCAGTCCATCCAGCTTTCAAATTAAACCAGGCACTCAATTTTGCCCATTGTCAGCCAGCAGATTTGGACTATGCTTGTGAGACGTAACCAAAGGAGACCAGTGCATGGATAAAATCGAGTTGTGGTTGAGTCTGAGTCAGGAAGTCCAGCAACTGATTCAACGCCACATTACTGAGGATGAATTTGTAACGCTTGGGTTTATCCTGAATGAACGGTACGCCACATTGCCGTCAACGCATCATCTGGCACACTATCTCTTTGACCTGGAACCGACGGATACACCAATTGTGGTGTGCTATCAGATTCATCAGGCACTGGCTGCGTCACTGAAACGGGAATATCAGCGGGCGTATGAAGGAAACTTTGGCGAAGAAACCGAATGGTGGAAGCAACTCCGGGAAAGTCGGTACGCCAGTTTGCTCAAGATGATTTCCCTCACCCAGGAATTTGTTGAACGAGCACTCCTGTTCAATGAGTCCACCTTGCCGCTGGTTGGTGTCCCACCTTTTGCCCTCCCGCGATGGATTTCCGACAATCTCCATCTGTACCAACAACTCAACACGCCTGATCCAGACGAAGATGCCGAACATCAGGTTGCCCTTCGTTAACGGCTGGTTCTCAATTCTTCATTCTCAATTCTTCATTCTTCATTCTCAATTCTTCATTCTTCATTCTCAATTCTTCATTCTTCATTCTTCATTCTCAATTCTTCATTCCTTCCGCTTCCCGTCCAGATTGGCCCATTCGCCGGATTGGATAAAACTGGCC
>DAOQNB010000297.1:0-6969 GCA_035335845.1 Acidobacteriota bacterium
AGGTCGTTGGTGGGGGCGCTGGCACGAACATAGTTCAGCTTGGTCTCATATTCAGGCACAATCTCGCTGAAATCATAGAGTTGCTTGAGTAACTGATTGGCATTCCAGAAGTTATCCAGATCGCTGTCAAACAAATAGATAATCTCTTCAATTTCTTCATTCAGTGATTTTTGGGCAATGGCGTGGCGAATATGGAGGGCGGTCATTTCAAATTGTCGGACAGCCCGCAGTACGTCTTGTAACGCTTTGTTGTCGGCTGGTGCTTGTTTGAGATACTCAGTTGTCTGAGAAATATCGTGGCGCTGCCAGTTTTGATAATAGGCAATCAATCCGCCCAGTGCTTCAGCAAAGGTTTGGGGCTGGTAATTTTCGGCTTGATCGCGTTCGGGGGTCAGTAAATTCCCCAGCCATTCAGCCGTTTCCGGAGTAAATTCACCTTGTGATGGCTGGATTTCAGGTGTGGTTGGGGTAATGAGTGGCAGCATCCAGTCGCTCAAGGACCAGGGGGACTGGGCTTCGGGAAGGGGAACCCGGCCACTTTCTCCACCACAAAACTTGAACATGCCGTCTTCCAGGTAGGCTTTGCGAAAAATCCTGGCCGACTGTGCCACCAGTGTGTTGGAAATTTGCTCCAGATCTTTGGTGTCAATTTGTTTATGGCGATTGATCAATTCGTGAACGGCAACAAACCGCTTGAGCATCCATACTTCTTCAGATTCAAGATTCCCCGGTACCCATCGGACGAAGGCTGAATCCTTTTGTGATGAAGTGCCATTGGTGGAGGCTGACCCAGCCGTACTCTGATTCCAGTGCGGGAAATCAACACAGATGGAAAAGTTCGAGGTTGTTTTGGGTTTTCCGTTGACTTCTGGCTGAGCTGGTTGCCAGAGAAAGCCACTGGCATCTTGACTGATGACGTTCCAGATATGGGTAAAGCGTGAGCGCCAGGGATGGGCGGGTTTCGTTGGCTGGTATTCAAGCGGCCAGTCTTCAAACAGGTTTAATCCGGCTGCCACCACTGAAACACCAAGCCGCGGATCCGAGTCAGACAGGGTGCGGGCAATGGCATCCAGTCGTTCTTCGATCACCTGTCCCTGGTGCAATGCAAACCGATATTGCCGGTTGTTATCTTCGCCAACGGCTTCAAGTGATTTCGACAGGCTTTTGATTTGTTTCAGAACGGCGGCGGCCAGGGCATAGCTTTGATTTTTTCCTGTTAAATCATAAAACAGAATGCTGTTGGTCAGGTCCCGAACCGTGGCCGGCAACCCGGCCAGTGTGTGCATCAAGATCGCTTTGATGAGCATGCGGGTATGCAGTCGCTGCCCCTGACTGACCCGTGGCAAAACCGATTCGATGGTTTTGTCATAGGCTTCGAACGCAAATTTGAGTTGGGGAGATCGGCGCAGTGACGACTCCAGCACATCAAGCATCTCATCAACTGTAAACAGGCTTTCAGCCGGGCGATTGCGAACCTTTTCAGCCGCTTTAATCGCAAACGCAGGAAATGAGAATTTCTCCAGGTATGGCCGCAGCCGGGCCCCAATTTCCCAAACTGCCGGGTGGAGCGGGTAAATATTGACGAATTCCTGCTCATCCAGATTGAGTTCCGGCAGTGTCTGGCGAAGTTGCTCTCGGATTTTGCTGATGGTGGTTCGCTGACGGGCAGTTTTGGGAAGCAAGTGGATCCCAATCAGGGTCGGGATGGAATTTCCAGTCAGGTATTCAAGCGAACTACAACTCATCATCTGAATGACCTGCTCACCGCTCAACCAGCCATAATTGACCGAATCCAGCGTCCGATCATTGACATTGGTGATCATTGCCAGCGGAAGTTCCTGTGAAGCCACGCTTAACAACGTCAATAAATTGACCATTCGTTGACCTGTACGCCGGTCACGAGGTTTGAGCCAGTCTTCCAGGCTATCAATCACGACCAGAATTCGCGTGTCGGCTGGAAAATGTTTGAATGTATCGCGTAAGGTGGCCAACGCCTGTTGCAAGTCAAACGTGTCACTTGAAAAGTCAGAGGTCGCCAGATGATGGAGATAATGTTTGAGGTATTCGAGTGTTGGCTCGGAACTGTAGTTCCCGACCGTGAGTGTCGGGGACAGTTCAACCGGGAGGTACCGCGTCTTGCCAAGGCGAGTATGGATTTCTTTAATCCGCGAATGAGATTGAGACAGCGGTTGCCCCGCCGATTGGAGCAATGCCTGAGCAAGCTTGGTTAAATAGGTTTTGCCGCTTCCTGGCGGCCCCACCAGCATGGCACAGCGATGCGGGGTAGAACTGGGGGTGGTCAAATGTTGGGTCAGGCGCTCTAAAATGTCACCCAGTTCATAGGTGAACAACGCCTCACGCAACATCGGCGTTTGCCATCCACTTTCTGTGAAGTCAATTGGTGTATAAGAAGTAATTGTGATGCAGTCCCGGATTCGGCTGGCCATAACGTGTATGTGAAAATGTCAACTGAGGTAAGTTTGTCTGAGTGCCGTGGAATCAGTGTTTGAGCCGCCTGTCATTGACCAGAGGGCATAACCGACCTGGCAATGCACCAGGCCGAAGTGTATGAACCAGTAACTATCCAACCCTCACCTGGTTCAAGGGTGAAGGATTGAGAAAACGCTCACTGGTGGCTGGATTGAGATCAAATTTGCAAGGAGTTTTTTATTCGTGCCTGGTGTTGTAAGTGTCAAACACGTCAAAAATCTTTCAAGATTTCTTATATCATTTGAGCTTAAACCAAAAAAGGGATTGGGCAGTGACTAGTTGTGAGGCGAAATCCACAGGGAAATTCCATCATACACCAGGATTTGTCTGAAAGAAAAAACATTTTCTTGGCATTCAAAACAAAGGATTTCAAGGATTTCTCCCGACCAGACCGAAAGAAAAAGCTCCTTGCCCGGATCGGGAAATCCATAGGCGGCTGATTTTGTTCTGAGGGGAAGTCCATCCCCACAGACCGAAGAAAACAGTTTGGATGACTGGTCAATATCAGTATAATGCTGCCTGAGCAGTTCCTTCACACACGGGCTTTTCCCCACATAAGTCATCTCTTCCCAAGAATTTGCAGATTTTAGACACCTTTTCAGGACAATTCCAATGAGGGATTCCATCATTTTCTATCTCAACGGCACCCTGCACACCCTGCCGGCTGCTGATGCTTTTCAGACGTTGTCTGACTTCTTGCGCTATCAACAAGGCGCAACTGGCACCAAAGTGGTCTGTGCTGAAGGCGATTGTGGCGCCTGTACCGTGCTCATTGGACGGGTTGAAAACCAGCGACTCCGATATCGCCCGATTAATGCCTGTATCCAGTCCATGTATCAACTTGATTGCACGTCAATCATCACAGTTGAAGGCGTCAAGGAAAATGGTGTCTTAAACCCGATTCAGTCAGCCATGGTTGAAAATCACGCGGCCCAGTGCGGATATTGCACACCGGGGTTTGTGATGTCGCTGTGTGCCTTGTTTGAAGAGCAAACACAGGTGACTGCCCGGCAGGTCCAGGATGCGCTCACCGGAAACCTCTGCCGCTGCACTGGCTATGAACCCATTATTACCTCAGCCCTGAAGGTTGAAACTGAGCGGCTGACCCGGTTTCAAGCCCGATATCCAACTGAGGAAATGCTGGCGACTCTGGCTCAACACCAGGAACCAGTTCACCTTGAATTCACAAATAAGGTGTTTTATAGCCCGGTGGACCTTGCCGGGGCTGTTGCCTTTAAGGCCGAACATCCACAAACCTTGATTGTCCAGGGGGCGACAGACGTTGGTGTGTGGTGTAACAAGCGAGGCTATGTCACCCAGACGGTGATGAGTCTCAATCAAGTCTCAGAACTCAAAACACTGACGGTTGAAGATGGCCTGTTGATAGTCGGCGCCCGCGTGACCCTGCAGGATCTGGAAGATTTCACGCGTGATGTGGTCCCGGAATTTCATCGCATTTTATCTATTTTTGGTTCTCCACAGATCAAACATGCTGGCACCCTGGCCGGCAATATTGCCAATGGCTCGCCAATCGCTGATTCACTGCCATTTTTATTTGTCACCCAGGCCCAGGTTGAATTGACTGGACTCAATGGCTCACGGCTGGTTGACATCAACCAGTTGTATCTCGGGTATAAGCAACTTGATATTCAGCCAGACGAGTTGATTACCCGCGTTCTGATCCCATTGCCGGCGGCTGGGGAAATCCTCAAACTCTATAAGGTTTCAAAGCGCAAGGATCTTGATATTTCATCCTTTACGGCTGGATTCAAACTGGCCCTCACGGGTGACATCATTGAGTCCATTCACATTGCATATGGTGGTGTTGGGCCGGTCGTGTTGCGGCTTCCCAAAACCGAAGCTTTTTTGACTGGTCGTGAGTTGTCCCTTGAAGCCATTGAACAGGCCGGACAACTGGCTCGACAGGAAATCAGCCCGATTTCAGATGTTCGAGGGTCCAGTCAATTTCGCTTTCAACTGGCGGAAAACATTCTCAAGAAATTTTACTTTGAACTGCAGGAAGAAAGGGAATCGGTATGTCGGTCGTAGGCAAAAACATCCCGCACGATTCAGCCGCCGGACACGTTTCCGGTGAATCAATTTACATTGATGACATGCCGTTTTCTCGCCAGGAGGTACTGGTTGATTTTTACTGGAGCCCGGTGGCTCACGGGAAAATCAATTCGATTGATATCAGCCAGGCTTGCCTGATCCCCGGTGTGGTGGGGGTGTACACCGCGAAAGATCTGGGCGGAGTCAATAAATTCGGGCCGATTATCAAAGATGAACCGCTGCTGGCTGAAACCGAAGTCCTCTTTATTGGTCACCCTATCGCAGTCATTGCGGCTGAAACCCGTGATGCCATCGCTGCGGCAAAGGCCGCCATCAAGGTTGAGATTGAACCCCTGGAACCAGTGTTCACCATTGACGAAGCCATTGCCAGAGAGTGGTTTCTGGGGCAAAAGCGCACCATTCGTCGTGGAAACGTCGCGGCGGCACTGGCCGAAGCCGACCATGTGCTGGAAGGGACCTTTGTCTGTGGCGGTCAGGATCATTTTTACCTCGAATCTCAAGCAGCCATTGTCTATCCCGGCGAACACAACACGCTGACCGTGCATTCTTCAACCCAGCATCCGACCGAAGTCCAGGAAATTGTGGCCAAAGTGCTTGGTCTGCAATTTCATCAGGTGGTGTGTATCACAAAGCGCATGGGAGGCGCTTTTGGTGGAAAGGAATCCCAGGCCACCCATCCAGCCTGTATGGCGGGCCTGGTTGCGCTCAAGACCAGACGCCCGGCCCGGATCGTCTTTAATAAAGATGACGATATGATGGTCACCGGCAAGCGCCACCCCTTTCAAAATCGCTATCAGGTTGGGTTTCATCGGGATGGTCGCATTACAGCCTTCAAAGTCGAAATCTATTCAAATGGCGGGGCCTATGCCGATCTTTCAACCGCAGTGATGGCCCGGGCCATGACCCACGTTGACAATGCCTATTTCCTGCCCAACGTTGAAATCACTGGCGTTGTCTGCCGAACGAATCTGCCCCCAAACACTGCCTTTCGTGGGTTTGGCGGTCCGCAAGGCGCCGCCACCATTGAAGCTGTGATGGAAGAAATCGGGGTTTTCCTGAAAAAAGACCCGGTTGATATTCGGCTGGCCAATCTCTATGGCATTACTGACCGCAATACAACGCCGTACGGCCAGCTTGTCAGAAACAACATGCTCCCCCGGCTGTTTGATGAACAGTTGACGCGCTCAGACTATCGTCGCCGTCGGGCTGAGGTCGAAGCCTTTAATGTCAGTTCCAAAACCCATTTGAAAGGTATTTCCTGTACCGGAGTCAAATTTGGGATCTCGTTTAATACCAAGTTTTTGAATCAGGCCAGTGCGCTGGTCCACATTTATCTCGATGGCTCGATTCAGGTTTCAACTGGGGCAACTGAAATGGGGCAGGGTGTCAACACCAAGATCAAACAACTGGTGGCCGACGAGTTTTCAATTGATCCACACTGGGTCATCACCATGCCGACTTCAACCGAAAAAAGCAATAATGCCTCGGCGACAGCGGCTTCCAGTGGTGCTGATTTAAATGGTGGTGCCGCGGTGGATGCCTGTCAGCGACTTCGTGCCCGACTGACCGAAGCTGCCAGTGAAGTCCTGGCGTCACGTGAACCAGACCTGGAAAAATCACCAGCCAATATTTGCTTTGAAAACGGGTTCATTTACGATAACCGGCGACCTTCCCAGTGCATCTCCTTTAAAGATCTGGTCAAGTATGCCTATCATCAGCGAATCAGCCTCGGTGAGCGCGGCTTTTACGCCACTCAAGGGGTAGATTTCAACTGGGAAACCGGCTCTGGCCATCCGTTTCTTTACTTCACCATGGCTTGTGCTGTTTCTGAAGTGCTCATTGACCGGTTCACGGGGGATTTGCAAGTGTTGCGAAGTGATGTGTTGATGGATATCGGCAAGTCAATCAACCCTGGAATTGATCGTGGTCAGATTACAGGTGGTTTTATCCAGGGCCTTGGCTGGCTCACCTCTGAAGAGTTAAAATACAATGCCAAAGGTGAACTGCTATCTCATTCACCCACGACATACAAAATTCCAAATATCCAGGATGTCCCGGCCATTTTTAATGTGGATTGGATTGACAACGATACCAACGATGTCAATGTGCGACGGAGCAAAGCCGTGGGTGAACCCCCATTTTTGACGGCAATTTCGGTTTGGACGGCTGTCAAACATGCCCTTTCCTGTGTCTCAAATGGCGAAATCCCGGTTCTTCACGTTCCAGCCACCAATGAAGAAATTTTAACCCGATTGACCGATCTGGCCCGACGTCCGTTGGAATTGAGAATGAAGAATTGAGAATGAAGAATGTGCTTAGTGCTTAGTGCTTAGTGCTTAGTGCTTAGGAATCAATACCTTCGAAGAACCAAGAACCAAGAACCAAGAACCAAGAACCAAGAACCAA
>DAOQNB010000298.1:0-6958 GCA_035335845.1 Acidobacteriota bacterium
GTGTGAGCCCTGCGTGAAATAGCGTTTAATCGCGTTTATTTGGCTTTCCTGAGGTTTTTTGAGCAAAAACGAGTTAGGTATTGAACCTGATTTGAAAAATCGCTCTACGGGCATTTTACGCGATTTTCCTGGTTTTGGCTGGTCTGGGTTGAAGGGAACGTCACCAAACTGGAGTTGCGTTCTGTTACTAACAAAAAGAAAAAAAAGAACTTAGCGTTTATTTTGTTTTTTGGATGGTGGTTTTTTCTCGGCAGGTTCGGTTTCGTTGAGTTGCCACTTTTCGTCCCGCAGGGGTTTGATGCGCCGTTCCCACGCATCCAGCGCATAACGGTGGTAATCGTCAAGCGAGAGCGGGAGGCGGTTTTCACGGTAATCCTCGATGAGTCCCTCAAGCTCTGGCACAAAGTAGGAAAAACTCTTGATCGGGATACGAGACGTGTTTCCCCTGAGCTTGCGTTCAACCGTCAAGATCATCGCGATGTCGATCAGCCTCGGGTCTGTCCCGTTAAACCGCCTCCCCACGCGATCATCACGCGGCGACCAGGGTTGTATAGCAAATCTCGCATGCGCGCGGATGATATTATCATCAATCATCAAAATATCATCATGGGGGGGTGCAGGGGGGGAGTTATACACGGGGTTTGAACGCTGTATAGCAGCCTGTTTCAACCTCTGTATAGCAGCCGACTCAATAAAGACTGTGAATGTTTCACCGGATTGCTGGCATTCTGATTTTATAAGTTCAATTAAGTCAATATTTAACCGGATTGCAACGAGTTTAGTCTTCTTGCCTTTGAGAGGGTTTTGAACCTCTGTATAGCTTTGGGTTTGATGGTCTGCTATACGGGGGTTTGAACCTGTGTATAGCGAGCTATACAGCGAGCTATACAGTTCTGAATTTGTATAGCTGGGGGTTTGAACCTCTGTATAGCTCTCGGTTTGAGCCTGGTTTTCCTCTTTGTTTTCAGTTGTTTGAGAGGTGAGATAAGGTCTTGTATAGCCAGGGGTTTGAACCTCTGTATAGCTTTGAGTTTGAATGCCCGTATAACTGGGGTTTGAAACCTCTGTATGACGGGGATTTTGAGCCGGCGGAGGCTGTGTAAGCGTGGCTTCTGGCATCGTGGATGGCGCTGCGGCGAGCGGCTCTGGCTCAGTTTTTTCCTGATTTCGCAACAGAAAATCATGGGGCATCCCAATCGGATTAATCTTGAGCCCCAGCTTTTTGGCGGCTGGTTTACGCAATACATCTTCGTTTGAATTTTTTGATTTTGGTTTGGTCATGGCACTCTTACCTCACCACCGAAATTTTCTGACGAGTCATGTTCAGTCGGTCCAGGATTTCATCGGTTAATGCCCAAAACAAATCTGCTGCCCGATGGTCTTCGCTATAGATGACGACTGGTAAATGCTGAGATGGGGCTTCGGCAATCTTGGCGTAGTCGTGAATGTTGGTATCAAAAACGTGTTTGACCAGGGGTAAGACGTCTTCAATCGCTGCTCTGGACTCTGCTGACAGGTTCCGAGTCGGTTTATACAGGTTGACTACCACACCAAGCGTCTGCAATTCGGCGTTTACATTGCTCCGTACCTGATCAATGGTATGGGCCAGATCTGCCAGGCCCTGTAATCCCATGGCATCTGCGGCACAGGGGATCACTACATAATGAGCCGCATACAAGGCTGCCGACAGCAGTTTGCCAAGCTGTGGCGGACAATCAATCAGCACCAGATCATAGGTGGAGGCGTGCTCATAGAGTTGTTTTCGGAGCCGGTGCATTAAATATTCCGGCTGTTGCTCAAAGCGGGCCAGTCGAATATCACAGGGGATGAGATCCAGATTTTTAATTGGTGATTCAACAATGGTATCGGCGATGGAGAGTGGTTCGCGCCGTTGCCCCTGTTGAATTTCAGGTTCAATCAGGACGTGAGCCAGCGTGCCTTCAAACACATCGGTATTGACCCAACTTTGGGTGAGATTTCCTTGTGGATCGCAGTCAATGGCCAGAACCTGATAGCCGCGTAAGGCAAAACAGGCTGATAACTCGCGTGTAATCGTTGTTTTGCCAACCCCGCCTTTCTGGTTGGCAACGGCAAGAATATGCATGACAAAACCCCTTTCAAAATCAGTGAGCATCGAAACCAAAAGCACCGTGGCGCCTGCTCATCATAAGAGTGAACTTCTGATTTGGCAAAAAAGACCATTCACTGGAAAGAAAAATCGGCTGGTTGAAAATAAATTGGCCTGAATTGGATTTCAGGCCAACATCGGGGCGCACATTAACCGTAACCTCGAAATATTCACGAAGGAACGCGAGCGGCCTCATTAAACTTTGGGGTTTTTCCTTCGTGAATTTTTTTTAGGGCTGTTTCCACCCTTCTCCGGCGGTTGGTGAGCCAGTTGGATCTTTTGGTGGTGCCTCAGTATCGGTACCAGATGACTTTGACGAATCAGAACCTGAAACGGCTTTTCGGTCCAGTTTTTCAATAAACTCAATCAGTTTTGGATCGCCGCCAAATTCAGGCGACCGATCTCCTTTTTTCCGTTTGATGCTGAGCGGTGGGTCTGACCCAATCAGTTCGTCTTCAATCGTGATGAGCTTATTTTTCAAATCAATGACTGAGACCGTCCACACATACACTTTGGCGTCAACTTTCCCGCCATTGCCTTCCAAATCATACTGGCCAATCACTTTTGAATCTTTCTTGACCAGAACCACGGTTCCGATTTCATCTTTGCTTTTGGCCTGCCACTCAGGTTTCACCCGATAATTGAGCGAATCGCCAATCCCAAGTCCTTTATCGACAATATAGATTTTTCCAGTGGTATAGCCGCGACCTGAGCCCGAATCCAGCCCGGAAAGCGTGGTTACTTCTTTGGCAAACGCCTTCAATTCCTTTTCCTGGCGTTCGCGGGCAAGTTCTTCGGCGGTTGGCTTGGGTTTGAGTTTCGTTACCAGAAAACCTATTCCGATCAAACCCCCAAACAAAATCACCACCAGCAAGGCACCAATTGCGAGGATTTTGCCAAGTTTCGACCCTGGTTGACGAGGTGCATGAGTCGGCGGCGGAGGTGGGGTATAGGGGGGAGGATTATTTGGTGAGGCACCCCAGGGTTGATTTTGTGGAGGCGGAGCGCCGGGAACATTGCCATAGGGCGTGTTCGATGCAGGTGGAATCCCTGCTGCCACCGTTGGAATCCCAGATCCGGCTGGTGTTTGAACTCCGGGGTGATAGGGCGGCGGCGCCATTGGGGCGGCCACTGTCGGCGGCATTGGTGGTTGAGGTGCCCGTGGGGCCGCTGCTGGTTGAGGCATTCCTGGCGGCTGATTGGTTGGGCCAAATGGTGTGGTTGCCTGGAGTGGCAAATTTGGCGATGTGTCGGGTCGGGCGCTGGTAATCGGCATGGTTTGATAGGCGGCTGGCGGACGCGATGCCGGCGCCGGCTGAACCAGCGTTGGAATTTCCGGAGACTGTGCCGGGCCTGCCCCAGGGGAAGCTCCAGGTTGATTTCCCCCAAACTTCCGCAGCAGCGTGTTTAAGCCTTCGCTAAATCCCTGGCCGACAGCGGCAATCCGCCAGTCATCCTTGAAATACACTTCACCAATGATGATTGATTTCTCGCCTGAGAAATCAGCCCCACTCAACGGAAACTGGATGGCAGGGCCATTGCTCCCAATAAGCTGAAGCGCGCCATAGGCAAGCTGGCTCATAACCGGGGCCCCATTGATGGTGGCCGTAAATACCAGTTTTTGTGATTGTTTCGGTAAACTCGCAAGGTTGACCAGAAACCGGGCTGCCGGGCTTCCTGGACCATCGAGCAATCGAACTGACCCGCAGGGAGACTGCATCTGGCGGGAATAAATCAAATATCGGTCATCAAGAATCCGTTGGGAAGCATCAACGACGAAACAACAATAATCAACGGGTGTTTGACTGGAAAAACCGACCTGTAACACAACTTCAAATGAGAGACCGCTGACGAGTTCAGATAATCGAGCTTTTTGTCCACGAATAAAATTTTGCATAGTGCATCCTTCCCATCCAACAAATTGATTCAATAATCTCAGCCCGGCGGAAAAGGTTCCTCCGAAACAACAGTGCTGGCAAAGATCAAAGGGTAAAAAAGAGTCTGAAAAATCAAACCGAAACTGGTTGATTGGAACTGGTGACCAGTTTTTCCCGGAGTTGGTCAATGGCGAGTTGCAAACATCGCACGACGTCTTCCTCTGAAAGGGCGGCTCGATGGGCGTGAGATCGAACCTCAACCGTGCAGGAAAATTCCCGTTCCGGGAGGTACACAGTCAGGCGCTGGGTGGTGCTACCAGCCGTGTCCTGCGGTTTGGGTCTGGTTTCCTGACCGGTGGAGGGATGGTTTTTGACTCTGGAAAGCCACCGTTTGGCCGCCGGGATCTGCTGATTGGAAGCCAGTCGGGAAAGCTGGAGCATTCCATTGAGGGTGGCTTCCGGGTTTTGACGACACAGCGTGAGCACCGCTTCATTGAGTTCGGCCACACGAAGCCAGTTGGCAAGCGTGGTTCGTTTCAAACCAACCACCTTCGCCGCATCTTTGGCGGTTGGCAGCTTTTTAGAAAGATCAGCCAGTGCCAGCGCCTTATCAACCACGTGCAGGTCTTCGCGTTGAATATTTTCAATCAGCGCCAGCACCTGAAGCTCAGGTTCATTCACTGACCGAACCAGAACCGGCGCCTGTTTCAGCCCGGCCTGACGTGACGCTGCCCACCGGCGATGACCGGCAATCAAGGTATAGCTCCCATCTGTATTTGGTGTTGCCACCAGCGGCTGCAACAGGCCGTGCATCTGAATACTGGAACTGAGGTCATCCAACCCATCTGCCGACATTTCACGCCGGGGTTGGAATGGATTCGGCTGGATCTGTTCGAGGTCAACCCACCGGACTTGTGGATTCTCAGGCCGGGGCCGCGATGGCTCATCAACGGCAGGTGAACCGACCGGTGTTTCCTGGCTCAATTGTGAGAGTTGCGCCAGGCGTTCAGCGGAAACGCTCCAGCGGAGTTTTTTAGCCATTGACCACCTCGCTCAACGGGTTGGGGACTTTGATTTGGTCAAGCAGCATATCAGCCACGGCGCTCACATCCTGATTGGCGGCACATCGGGCATCATAGGCTTTGAGCGGCAGGCCCTGGGTTCCAGCCTCAGCGACGCTGACATAATCACGAATCGCAGGGAACAACGGATAGCCAAACGAGGCACAAATCCGGTCACGGAGTTCCTCTAAATGATGGCGATGCAACACCAGTCGGGGGTTAAAGATGGTCGGCACCACACCCAAAACCGCAATTGTCGGAAGCCGCATATTGGTTCGTCGTTGCTGGACTTGCAGGATTTCGCGGTGGACTTCGGCAAAGGCAACCACTGCTTTTCCTTCAGGTTGGACCGGGATCAGCAGCGCATCTGCCGCGAGCAGTACCTGATGGGTGAGTTCGGCAATTTTCGGAGGGCAATCAATCAAGATCAGGTCATATTCAGCTTTCAACCGATCAAAGACGCCGAGCAGGCGGGCCGGGTCGTGTTGTTGAGCCAGAACCCATTCATCATCAATCAAAGTATGATTGGCCAGCCCAAGATGAACCCCAAACTCAGAGTGAATGCGGATTGGATCGCCTTTGGGGCCACCACGCATACAGATTGATGACCAGAAAAGATCAGTGACGGGTCGTTCTGCCGGGGTTTCCCCAAAAAACACACCAAGCGTGCCCTGCGGATCCGCATCCACCAGCAGCACGCGTGCCCCACGCCCGGCAAGTTCAAAGCCCAGATCCCGAGTCAGGGTTGTTTTGCCGACACCTCCGGCTTGATTAAACACCGCTATCGTTTTGACACAATTGTTTTGTCCCGTTGTCATTGTAAAACCGAAAAGTAATTTGAGTGGATTGATTTCTCAGTCGGACCGATGGCTTGAAACTAAACCGAATCGCCCCAGAACTCAAGTCCCTGGAGTGCGACGACTTGACGTCGCTTTGGTTTTACAACTCACGTTTGGCTGGTGGGTGCTACTTTTGTTTGCGAAGCGAGAAGATATAAACGCTGGCGGGTTCTTCCGTGCCTTTGACCAGGCCGTTGAGCTGGATCCGGTAATCACCATCCTCTAAGTTACTCACCGGAAATCTGAGCGTCAGGGTTTGAGCCGGGGCTTTCCCACCAGGCTTCAGGTGATTTGCCCGGTAAATGGCATTGCCATCTGGGGTCAGGATTTCCACGTTGTAGTGTGGGAAGCTGGCCACCGGGTCAAGTAAAAGCTTGAGCGTTACGACTTTGACCTGTTGAGGAATCATTGGGGCTGGTTCTTCTTCGTTGCTGCGCAGGGAAAGTGGCAACAGCGTCACCGCAAAGACTGGCTCAACCGGCTTTTCAACGGCTGGTTGCGTCGGCGTGGCTGGTTTTGAAGGTTTGGGTCCCTTGGGTTTGGGAACTGATGGTGTTGCAGGGGGGTTAGCCCCCGTTTGTGGGGCTGGTTCTGGAACCCCAGGTTCGGGTGCCGTTGGTACCTCAACCCTGGTGGGTGGTTGTTGCCGGGCAAGCTGTGGGTTTCCTGGATCAGTGGGGGACTTAAACCGTTGGCTGGCGACCAGGATCACCACCAGGACAAGTGCTGCCGTTCCCCAGGCATACCGAATTTTTGGCTGACTCAGGTCAAACCACCGGGTAAGCTGTATCCACCACGCATTGGTTGCCCTGGCTCGAATGGCCTGCTTTTCCTTTAATCCCTGAACCAGTTTCAGACGGGATTGTCGGGCGGGTGTCACCAGAAATACTTTCTCAAAGCGTTTCTTTCGTTCGGTTGGAAGCCGATCCTCCAGGAAATCCTCAATCAGTTGATCCTGAATAATTTTAAACGCCTCATAATTTTGGCTGTCGAGAAGTGTTTCATGGAGTGCAAGATGTTCTTCTTCATCCAGTTCGCCGAGCAACATAGCAA
>DAOQNB010000299.1:0-6947 GCA_035335845.1 Acidobacteriota bacterium
GTTCGGTTTTTTGGCTGTCTCAATCAGCCACGTCTTTGTTCTTCAAGTTTTTGGTAAGAGATTCAGGGGGCTCAATTTTGTGGACTTGCGTGAATGGAGGTGTTTTCACGTCCATATGACACATCCCTAAAAACATTTCAAAGAATTCTTTGGAATGCGGCGACTTGTCACCGCTTTTCACATTCCTCAAAGCGGCATCAAGCCGCCGCATTCCACATTATCTGATCTTCGACGGTGATCGGAATTGGCCGACTCCCGCCCCGATGCCGTTCGGTGCTCCGACCAGCATCCAGCCCCCAGTCGGGAGAAACCGTCCCTGGATGCGATTGTTTGAGGTATCACCCACCACCAGGAATGGGCCACCGGCAAAAGGTCCAGTGGTAAATTCACTCACGGTGATGCCTTCAGGGTGATTGACCTGGCCTAATCCGGAACCCGTCAAAGCCAGCGTTGTGCTGTTGTTTGGATTGGCGTTGATCCACCGCAAGATTCGGGAATTCCCCGTATCGGCCACATAGAGAGTGCCATCTTCATCAAGGGCCACCCCCTGCGGATTTCTGACTTTGTTTGAGGCGGATCCAACCGTGGCAATGATCACGCCGGAAGTCGAAACAACCACCGTGTTGGCGTTGTTGATGCGCAAAATACGACTGTTGGATTCATCGGTGACAAACAGCCGGAATGTGGCATCCACCGCCAATCCACGTGGACTGCCGACCTGACCGCTGGCGGTACCGTTGGAGGCAATGATCACCGCATTTCCAGGCAGCCCTCCATCAAAGCGCAGAACCCGGCCATTCCCCGTGTCTGAAACATATAAATTTCCGCCGGCGTCAATGACCAGCCCCTGCGGCGCCCGCACCTGATTTGGACCTGACCCAATTGTGGCAAAATTGGCCCAGGTCATTCCGCCGTCAGTTGACCATTGAATGCGGTTATTGCCGGTGTCGGCGACATAAATCCGATTATTCACGTCAAAAGTGACAGCTTCGGGCAACCGAAACTGACCATTGCCTGAACCAACCGACCCAACTCCAATAATGGACCAGGCAGTTCCGTCAAACATTTGAACCCGGTTATTGCTGGTATCGGCCACATACAGGCTGGGGCAGGTGGTGCAGGGCGTGATGCAACAGGTTGGACCCGGCGTCCCCAGTGTAAAGTCGTAGGTCAGCGTTCCCAAATCAGTGGCACCATCCTGGCATTGGAGCGAAGCAGTCAGCATATCACCGCAAGTCCCGGTTGCCGTAAAAGTAAACTCAGCACAAACAGCAGAGCCTCCAGCAATGACGACACCATAGAGTTGTGGATTTGGCGACTGAATATCAGTCACACCACCCGTGGCCTGTAACGTGCCCATCAGCGCTGAAGTATTTGAACTCCCGATATTTTGAACACATAGACTGACGGTTACAGTTTCGCCCGGATCAATCGCCCCATTTCCAGGGTTACAGCCTTCAGTGACAATGGTGGCGCCGGCGGCGACAAGCTCAGGAACTTTGCACTTGCCTCCAGTGCTGGCATTATAAATGGCCTGAATTTCTGAAGCACTCAGTGCTCGATTGAAAATTTCGACTTCGTCAATCAATCCTGGGAAAGTATTGCCACAGGTGCCCGAGGCCCCGATTTCAAGCGAAGCGGCATTGGCCGGCCCCAGCGTCCCGCCCGCGTTGGTGTTGGCGGCTTCGGTGCCATTGATATAAAACCGCCAGGTGGTGCCATCATAGGTGGCTGCCAGATGTGTCCAGGTATCAAGCGGCAGGCTGGCGTTGGTATTGACGCCCGACCCGGTATCTCCGGCAAAGTACAGCCCACGGGTCGCATCCTGACCAAGTTGATAATTGATGCTGCCGCAAGCCGTTTGTTTTCCAAGCAGATACATCACTGGATTGGCTGCGGTTCGAAAAACCCACATATCAACCGTCATCGGACCGGTTGGACTGAAATCGAGATTGGCGGCATCAGGCACATTGACAAAATCATCAACGCCATCGAGGCGAAAAGCCTGACCGACAAAGCCAGCCGCAAAGCCGGCACCATTTTGCACCGTACCATTATTGCCATCCTCAATATCACTGGCATTTCCATCACCTGGCAACCAGCTCACTAAATTTGCCGGCGCCGGTGTGCAGAGTGGTTCACAGGCATCAAGCAAGCCATCACCATCGGTATCGGCCAAAACAGTTGTCTGAAATGGCGCAAAATCAAGGTTGGCCGCGCCCGACCCGGCGATTCGATCTCCGGTGCCGCCTGGGTTCCCGGCAACCGTTGGTCCGGTGGCATTTCCCCACCAGTTATTCTCGACATCAATCAGTTCGACCCCAGTGTAGCGGGCACCAGCAAAATTCCCCGAGATATTATTGTTGTTGGTATGGTTGGTGGCGATAGTGCCAACGGCTTGAGTCGCGCTAAAAGTAATGCCACCTCCGGCGGTATCGCCCGAATTTTGGGTAAAGCCGTTGTTGGTAAAAGTGTTGCAGGTAATGGTGCAGTTCTGGCCGCCGCGATCTGCACCCATATTTCCAAATGAGGTCAACGCCAACCCGCTCCGCCCATTGTTGTGAAACACGTTGCCCGTAATCAGGGTGTTTTGAATGCCGCCCTGTAACCCGTCGAATCCGCTATTCTGAAACGTGTTCCCACTGATAGTCCCAAACTCAAACGCCCGGCTCCCCAAATTCATTCCAGTCTGAATATCCGTAATGAAATTTCCACCAATCAATGGTGAGCGGGTGGTGCTCACACCAACATTGTGATTGCCATCCACAAAGAACCCTGTTGCCGTGGGGCCGGTTCGGATGACGTTATTGGTAAAGCGGAAGCCATCGAAATTATCTGTGTCGAGATGAAACAATCCACCACTCCCGGTCTTTGATGTTCCATCAATCACATTCTGGTTCACGGTAATATCAAGGCCGGTATCGTTCAGAAAGATCCCGTTGCCAGTAAAACCCGCCACATGATTATTGAGGATCCGCAGTTGATTGATCGGCCCACCAGCAGACTCAATCGCCCGGTTACCACCTTGAAAGGAAAACCCATTGATAATGGCCCCAGCAGCGCCAGTCTGAAGCTGGATCAGCGTGCCGCTTCCGGCAGTGATAATAGATTCAACCGCCGGGTTGGGGGCACCAACGACGCGTCCCCGGGCATCCACACCGGCTTGCGCGCCATTGAGGGTAACACTTTTATTGAGAATGATGTTTTCGGTGTACGTGCCGGGAGCAACATTAATAATGTCACCCGGACTGGCTGCCGTGATTGCCGCCTGAATCGAAGCAAAACACCCGCTGGTTCCGCCAGGGTTGACACATAGGGTGGCTGAATGAACTGGAGGGATCAAATGCAATCTCTGGTCAGTCAGAAAGGCAGTGCCAAGCGCCAGGGCAGTAATCATCACCAGATATAAGACTTTCACACGCTTGAGATTTGACGTAAAACGCCTTGAATGGGGGGAAGGATGAGACATGGTAGGTTTCTCCTCTGGTTACCTCCAGAATCGAGCTGGAGTTTCGGTTAACCTGTACGATTTCCGGCAATTCCTTTTGTGAGTTTTCTCACATCAGTCTGGCTGATTGGGGAAGCACTGGAATTTCCACTTGTTGTTGAGGAACAACAAATACACAGCCCTTATCACTGCCCACAGAGGCAAGATGACACCATTTGGCCGTGCAGAAAAATCCCCGGTTTGAGGGACGGGGCAAGGCAATTTAGTTGAGGTGACAGCAAAGTTGAAACAACTCGCCGCGCCAGGTTGAGAAACTGGATGAATAACAAGAGTCAACAGGAATGGAAGCAACACTACGGGGAATAGGCTTCCTTCCCAAAATGTGTACGGGAATACACTGAAGGCTTAAACCAAATCAGCTTCAACGCAATGGCGTGAAGAGAAGCAAGTTTTGTTGGATCAAATGAAAATTAAGAAACGGTGAAAAGCCAGCCCTGACCATACTTTTTTCATTCAGGCAAAGTCAAGAAAAATCTAGCCTGAAGCCAGAAAATTTCAGAACTTCCTGTCTACATCACGACAAGCAACAATTTGACAGGAGCAACTCAGAAAAAAAATAAAGTATTTAAAACCAAAGAGATAGAAAACTAGACTTCATCATTACACCTGTCTTTTTCACCTAAAAAGCTATCGCTTTGGTATTTCAAAAAATACCAAAGCGATAGCATGTACCTGCTGGATAAACTCTGGAATTGCTTAAAGATCCGGCAACTAAAACAGTATCACCCCTTGTACTGTGAAGTTTCGTAAAACTGCTCCAGGGTCTGAACAATGCGTTCGTTTTCGCGAACCAGTTGTTTGTGGTTGCGCAGGCCGATTTCAGTCGCAATTGCGTTGATCACCACCGCAAACGCTGCAAACGAGTTGGTAAACAAAATATTCTCGTTGGTAATAAACAGCTTGTATTCAGCAATCAATGCCATCGGAGACGTGGCTTTATCAGTAATGGTCATCAACGGAATATTTTCACGCCGGGCCAGTTCAGCAAATTGCAGCGTGGTGACCGAATAGGGCGGAAACGAAAATCCAATCACCAGATCCTGGCGCTTGAGTCGCAGAATCTTTTCTTCGATGGGCGTCACTTCAGCATCAGAGGAAATCGCTTCGACACCAACTTGTTGCAATAAATATGATGCCAGCCGGGCCAGTGACGCTGACAACCCGACACCCAGAATCAACACCTTGCGCGACCGGGCAATGCAATCAACAATTTCGCGAAATTCTTCGCTGTGAATCCGGGCAATCGTGTGATTGATGTTATAGACATCCTGTTTGGCCACCCGGATGAGCGTGTCTTCCTGTCCGCGTTTGCTGGCCAGCTTAAAGCGTTCTTCAGGTTTGAGTTCTTCACGCAAATCCCGGAGCAGATCGGATTTCAGGTCGGGATATCCTTCATACCCAAGCATTTGTGCAAATCGAACCACTGTGGCATTGCTGACGCCAACCCGGTTTCCCAGCGCGGCGCTTGAGAGCAACGGCACTTCAGTTGGTGAATTGAGCAGAAAGTCAGCCAGCTTCTTAAAATTGTCAGTGAGCTGGTCATAACGGGCCAGAATCCGAGTGCGAAGTGTATGTTCCATAGTTTTTGAGGGTTCCGGGTTCCGGGTTCCGGGTTCCGGGTTTTCAATGTTGGGTCTTTTCTGTCCTTTTTGTCTTTTCGTACCCCTGCCCGTTGCCCTGCCCCTTACGTTCCAAAGTGCCGACTTCTCCGCTTCCTAAATGATAGCTGTGTCCTGACGGCAGATAATGAACCAGCATCCCGACGAGGGCGGCTGATTGACGTGGGCCTACACTATCACGATCAGTACTATAAGTCGAAAAATCAACCAGACTGACACCTGCCAGTGAAATGACCAGCGACGACGGATGGCCTGAGTTTTTGGCATCAAAGTTGAGCGTACCATCTGACTCCAGGCTTGCCGTTGAACCCTGGTCCATGAGGATCCCGGTCCGGACCTGAGCGGTGGCCAATCCGAAAAAGAGGCCGCCAGTTCGATTTTCAATAAATTTGACTTCCGAATAAACCCGTGGCATCACCAGCGTTTGCGGCACCTGACCAGATCCGGCAGTCACGTTTAATTTTCCAAGGTAGAGTCCAAAAGGGTCGCCTGTCACGCCAGTCACGGTATGCTCACCGAAACTGGCCGTTGCCGCTTCGGTTCCATTCAAAATTGTCGGTGTAAAAACAGTCGGCGGAGGCAAAAGCGTTACCGGACGAGCACTGGCTGGCGTTTTGGTCAGGGTCTGGCTCGTT
Organism: Acidobacteriota bacterium; assembly: GCA_035335845.1. GTDB lineage: Bacteria > Acidobacteriota > Blastocatellia > Chloracidobacteriales > Chloracidobacteriaceae > JACQXX01. The sequence continues at coordinate 5,763 of DAOQNB010000299.1, forward strand.
ACATCAAAGCGAAACCCTTCGGTCAACTGGTCATACTGAAGGTGGGTAATCAACGGCGCTTCGCCAGGCTTCAAATCAATCTGGGTTTGGGGCGTGCGCCGCATCACACCGGCAATTCCCTGCCCCAGGACTTCGGCTTCAAGCGTGGGCGAAATCATCACCGCTGTCTGGTCATCAAGGGCAATTCCGACCGCTGGTGATGTTGGATTGGCCGTCCACCAGCGAGCCAGCATGGGTCCCAGTCGGCCAATTCGGCCACGTTCGGTGTAATGGGTTTCAAACATCACACCTGGAATCAGATTTAAAAACCCTTCTGAAACAGTCAGATATTGATTGAATGGATTGCGGAGTGCTTCTTCGGGAAAAATCGTCCCGTTTTCTGCGGTATAAACAACATCGCCTAAAATCATAGCGCCGGCGCTGGTTCCAGCCACAACGCCGCCACGCTGATAGAGATCACGAATCGCCGTCGCGAGCCTGGTGCCCTTCCACAACCGAATGTATTCGGCCTGATCACCGCCGCGAATAAACACCACGCTGGCAGTTTCCAGCGCTTTTAGTGTTCGTTTTTTGTTGGCTGTCTTCGATGAGGAGACAGTCAGGTTGACCGCGTCGCTCGCCCCAAGCGAACGAAAATAGCGCGGCAGAAAGTCGCTTTCGGGTTCAGTTCCCAAAATCACGACTTTTCCTCGATTGCCGCGCTCAACAATCTGTTGGTACACCACACCCGACCAGCTCGTGGGTGTCCGGTCGTCTTCACTTCCCCCCCCAATTGCCACCACATACCCCGGCCCCGCCAGAATTGGCGCAACCAAACCAGTCAGAAGAAGAAAGAGGAGTGCAAAAAAGAGTGGTTTCATAAAGCTTTCCGGGCTGAAAACTTCGGGCTGAAGACTTTGGGCTGAAGAACTCGGGCTGAAGACTTTGGGCTGAAGAACTCGGGCTGAAAACTTCGGGCTGAAAACTTCGGGCTGAAGAACTCGGGCTGAAGACTATCGGGTTGAAGGAATTGGGGAATTCTCAACCCCAAGCCCGTCTTTTTCAGCCCCAAGCCCGTTTTCTTCAGCCCGTCTTTTTCAGCCCCAAGCCCGTTTTCTTCAGCCCGTCTTCTTCAGCCCCGGTTTTAGAACGTTAACTTCAAGGCAAACTGAATCCGACGCGGACCGCCTGAGGACAGTGGGTTGC
>DAOQNB010000300.1:0-6940 GCA_035335845.1 Acidobacteriota bacterium
AAGAACCAAGAACCAAGAACCAAGAACCAAGAACCAAGAACCAAGAACCAAGAGCTAATCAGTTTCTTCACTCTTCATTCTTCATTCGTCATCCGGTTACAAGGTTGTCAGGTGGTTGAGGTATTCTTCCAGTTTTTGCAATCGGACATCATAGACTGCCTGCTGGACGGCCTCGATCAGGTCGTATTCTTCTTTGATACACAGCAAAATGAAAATTGCCCACAACGTTCGCTGGCGGTCCATTTTGAGTGAGTTGACCCGGGCCTTGTTTTCTTCTTTGTCAGCCTGGTTACTGGCCAGAATGCTTTCAATTTCCAGGTGGATTTCGCGCAGGATGTTGAATTTGACGTCAAACATCTGCAGGAACTTATCCTTATACTCGTCATCGTCGTGGCGGTAATAGATGTGCCGGTACTGATAGAACTTCATAAACACATCTTCACCGTGCCGCTTTGAGAGGCCCGTCACGGCTGAGATTTCATCCGGGCTGCTGTGCATAAATTTGTCAAAGGTCGAAAGTCCGGCCAGGATGATCCGGTTCATCATCTTTTCATTGATTTCCGGAATTTGCTTGAGGATGAACTTGACGATCAGGACTTCTTTTTTGCTGTTCAGGTCGTTGTCTGACAAATCAAGCGCAAACGTTTTGGGGAGCAGCATCGAGAGCCGGTCATAGTAAAACAACAGCCCCTGCACCGCATCATCAAGCAAATAGGTCAGATCTGGCACCATTTTCTGATCTTGAAACACGCGCTGCATTTCACCCAGCGAATCACAGATTTTGGTGTACCCCATTTTTTCGGCTGAACTAAACAGCAGGTTGACCGATGGCTCAACCATTTCAATCCATTCGAGCGATGTCTGGCGATTGATCTTGAGGTTTAATTTGATTTCACGGATAAAGTCTTTGAGCGGTTTGACATAGGCAACCGCAATGTTGTCATACAGCTCCATCAACATTTGCTCTTCGTGTTCGGTCAACCCGGCATCCTGACCAAAGGTCGGAAGATCAGCCCCGGTCGCATGGAGTTGATTTTCCAGCACACCAAACATGTCGTTGATTGAATCTTCGTCAAAGCCGATTTCGAATTCGTCAAAGGCATCATTGGCAAATTCAATGTTTTCAATCTTTTGCAGAATGTTTGGTTCTGGCTCGGGCGGTGGTGGCGGGGCGAGTGCCGTATCCTGTTCCTGAAAGGAAAATTCAATATAGCTGAGCAGCGCTTCTTTGCTGTCAGCCGATTTGGTTTTGGCATAGGTCTCCACCAGACTGATGACCTGCTGGCAGACCGCCAGATTGGCCGCCACAAAGATCTGGCGAGTGGCATACGCATTCCAAAAGTACTTGCGCATGACATCCATCGCAAACCTGACCACTTCGTCCTGAGTGTTGGTGACAATGTCTTCGCAAACTTCGGAGGCTGCTTTGTAGGCATTAAACAAAACGGGTTTGCGTTCGATTCGCTGTAGATAGGTAATGAGCATTGACAGTGAATCGTTGATGGCACTGCTGATCTCGTGTGACTTTTTGTGGGCATCAATTTCGATCATGTTCTGTTTCAACATATAAAACAGAACTTTGTAGAGATCGTATTTGCCCAGCCGGGTCGTCTGCTGCAGGGTCACAATATCCGGGTTGTTCTTGAGCGCCTGCCAGACCAGCCGGCATTTGGCTGGATCGTCAGCATCTTTGAATTGGAGGAAGTAGGCGCCAACCGGGCGCTGACTAAAGCGGGAGTCAGGCAAAATCTCGCTGCCGACAATTTGCTGAACCTCGCCTTTTTGGACCAGTCCTTCGTGAATCAGGCGCTCGGTTGCTTTTTCAAGCTGCAATCCGCTCAAGGTTCCCGTCCCACCGCTTTTGGGCCCAAATGTGACCTGTGCCACATCGCGTGGTTCGAGCAGGAACGTCCAGAAAAAGGCGTTTTCCTGATCAACGTACTGGGCACTGATTCCGGCGTAGAGCGCTTCGCCTTCACCAAAATCAACCGAGCAATCCACCTGATCAACCGTGCGGACCCGGAGTTTTCCAGTCATTCCGGCCTCATGAACATAGAGTGCCATTTCTGGAATATTTTTGGCTATCGCCAGCCGATTCAATGATTTATCTGGGCTAAATATCGGTGGCGGCGACACAGCAGCCTGGGACAAAATACTGGCGGCTTTGGTGTGGAGCGTATTGCTGGCGGGCAAGGTCGTGGTGATTTCTTTGCACAGGTTGGCGACATCATCCGAGCGGGTATAGGCCAGGGCCTTGAGCAGGTTGAGCGCCGAATCAACGTTGCCCAACAGCGAAAATGAAAATTTCATTTTCTTGACTTCAGCTCGAATTTTGTTGGTGAGATTGGCGACCACTTTGTTGGGCAGGGTGGCTTGTGAAAAGCGTTCAGCAAATTCGTTGGACCAGTTTTTCTGGGCAAACTCAATCGCGGTTTCCAGGGCTTTGTCAGATTCGAAGTTTGCCAGCGCCAGTGCAATTTTGGTGGTCAGGTCAACTGAAACTGGATCCTGGAATTTGCGAAACACTGCCAATTTTTCGATCAGCCGGTCAGCCGCTTGATCCGTGCCAAAGAAACTGAGGGTTGAAATACACTGCAGGTTGACCTGGCGGGCGCTTTTTGGGTTCAAATGCCGGTCAACCAGTTCAACCACCTGATTTTTCCGCATCGGGTCATTGGTGACAATTTTGCCGAAGAGGTAGATCAGATTGCGGATGTAGTACCAGGGCGTCTGGTCGGTGCAATTGGTGAGGTCATGCACCAGCGTTTCATAAATCCCATAGCCGTAACATTCCAGCACATTGAGAATCACCCGTCGGGTCCGGCGATTTTCTTCAACCAGCAACTTGTCGAGCAACGGGCCTGGATACCACTCAGTAAACAGTGCAAGCAAGGAGCGCACCAGGAACCGATTGGTTTTGCTGGCGGTGTACTCCTCAATCTTTCGGGTGCTGAACATATTGAATTTGGCCTGAAACCGGGCGTGTTTTTCCAGGTCCACGCCCTTTGACTGAGCCAAATCCACCAGCAAATCCATCATCTGGACGCTTTGCAGCAGGTAGTCGTCATTAAAAAAGGCGACAGTCAGGTCCAGACACTGGGCGATGTAGTCATCAAGATTAAATTTCTTCTTGTTTACATACATCGCGTCTTTATCGCCTTCATTGGCAATAATGATTTCGCGACGCGCATCCTTGTCTTTGACCAATCCAACGAAATCTTTGAACAAGGTGCTGATACGGGCCGTGTGCTGGGCCATTTCAGCGCCTTGTTGTTCGTCAGCAAACGTAAACCGGCTTTCAAGGGCCAGAATGTTATGCGTGACGTTTTTATAGACGTCTTCGTTGAACTGTTCTTCTTTGACTTCAGCCGCCGTCCGTTTTTCAAGCGCAAAGACCGGTTGCTGCTTGATGTCGCCAATTGGGCGAATGTCCTGCCAGCTATATTGGGTAAACAAAGCCGTGAGTTGGCCTCGAAAATTCGGAGGGCAAAATTGAAGCAACGCTTCTTCGAATAATGGGAAAAATTTATAGATTCCTTCAAATTTAATAACGCGATAGAAAAAGATATCAAAAACCTTGTTTCGGGCCTGCATCAGGTTTTGGGGGAGTGCTCCCGACGTTTGTTTAACGGCCCAGGTCATGGTGATATGCGCAATCGTACGCACATCATTTTTCATGATGGTCATCAACGAATGCCCAACCAGTGCTGGGGCTTTATGGCCTGACAAAAAGGACTCGAAATCAAGGGTTGCCTGCTGAAGAAGGTCCTCCATAGCAACGAACTCCTCTGCTGGTGTCTTTCGGCAAACAGTCTGTTTTTGGGTATGGTTCAGGAATCCGCCAGAGAAATGAACCGGCATTGCTGGTAATACTCTGAAAGAGATTATCTTCCAATGAGTTGCAAAGAGCCTGTACCAGGTGATTATGCTGGCCAACTGACCGAATGCCGAACCTGCCGTGTGCGGCTTGAGTTTTCGGTTTCCCTGGATCTGGAAGTTGTTTCCTGTGTATTTTGGCTAAGATATGCGGGGATGCGCAACTATATGTGTTTTGCGCAAAAAAGGAAACCTTCAGTGTGGGATATGGGAAAGAAGTGAAGATTGCAGCCAGAGAGCGCAGGCGTGAGGGGGTCAAAGCTGATCAAAAAAGCCATTGGACCTGGGGAATCACCGGTTGGTTCATTCTCCGAAAACCAGGTTCCGTGGGTGGCGTCAACGCAGACCCACGGTGAGTACACATTGATTGCAGATGAGCGGCACAACATTACTGGCCGGGGTGGTTGCGGTGCTGTTTGATCTGAATGATCAACACCCCAGCCATCATTCCCGAGGCAAAGAGCAGGAGCATATCCACTGCCCGCATTGTTTCAAAGTGTGGTGACGCCACCAGCCGTTGTAGCGGGAAGATCACAAAGAGCAACATGAAAATAAAATATCGACCTGTATGGTTTTTCATAACAAATTCAATCCTTTCAGTGAGTTAAAATGGTTGGGCATTCGCTTGATATCTGGAGTCGAGTGATACGTATTCTTCAATTCTCAATTCTTCATTCTTCATCCCTGATTGGGCAGTTTGCCAGTTACCACACGAAGAAGAATGGTGACCAGGACGCCGCCGACAAATGAGCCGATGTTAAAGGCAATATGCGTCACAATTGCGGGGTACAGACTCTGAGTGAGGTGGCGAAACCAGGCGGCCAGCACACCCAGGAGCGTGGTGGCTGTGACCAGAATGACCACCGTTGCCGTATCAGTTGGCGTCATCAGCAAGCTTAAATGCAGGGTTCCAAACAGGATACCACTCAGGAGAACCGGGACTGGCAGGGCAAGGGGCCCAATTTGAATCTGTCGTTCCTGGACGGGCGCCAGCATTCCTTGAAACCAGCCGCGTGTAAAAATTTCTTCAGTGACGCTCGAATAAAACCAGATCCAGACCACAACTCCTAAAAAGCCAAAATCACGCATCAGCCACGATAATCCTCTGGCGTGACTCAGGATAAGAGTCGCCGTTGCCACCGCACCAATCACGCCTCCGCTCAAAATAACCGTCCACCAGGAAACGTGTGGGTTGGGTCTGGTAAATCCCCATTTGGCCCAGGAGCGATCTGTTTTCCACATGGCGACCAGCGAAATTCCAACCAGGGCCGTTTTGAGCAAAAAGTGCGGCAGCCATGTGTGAGCCTGAAAAAATGGCTCGCACCCGGCCAGTTTCAACCCAAAAGGAAGACCCATTGCCAGCAGATAGATGCCTGCAGCCAGTCCAAACAGGCTCAAGGGCGTCAATTTCATCAGTTTGCCTCCTCGCGGTTGGTGGCGACAGGTGGGACTTTGCCAAATCGGCGCAGTAATTCACGATGTCCAGGTATGTCATCACTTCGGAAAAAACGATTGGTGTTCAGCACATCCCGAAGTGCCTCTGGTGATTGATTTTTATTGAGGAGGTGGATCAGTCGCAGGAGGGAAATTTCGTGCATCCGTCCGCTGTGGTGGAGGCAGGACAGGTAGACACTGCCACTCCACACTGCCTGATACACGTCTTTCAAATCCTGGCTCAGAAGAGCAAGCAGGTGTTCTTTCCCATCAATGACCAGATTGAGTTGTTCGCTTTGCCAGGCATTGAGCGAATTCTGGCCGTCGGGGACAACGACCACATCGGCGCCCTCGATCTCAACTGGCATATAAGCTTCAACAATTACTTCGACTCCGCGCGCAACGGCTTCTTTCAAACTGGGCAGCAGCGCCTCAAGCGAGTGCGGAAACGCATCAAGCACCGCTATCCGCTGACAGCGGGCCAGCATGTCGCGGCTACGCTTCAGGACGTCAGCCACTGATTCAATGCGGTACACCCGTTCATCAAAGGTCGGTCGCTGCAACAACGCAAGTACCTGTTGGGCCGCCTGTGTTTTTTCCAGGAACTGGTTTTGGGTATGGCGAATAAATTCCTCAACCGGGACCGCGCGACAAACCCGGTTGGTGCCTTCTTCGACCAGCACGGCGCCGAACCGGGCCAGATTCTCAATTGATTTATAGACATTGGCTGTTGGGCGACCGATGGCCTTGCCGACCCGGTATGCCGTCATCGGTTCGTTTGGGAGGAGGAAGGTATAAATTTCCGCTTCCAGCTGATTGAGTCCAAGGTCGCGCAGTAAGGCGATACATTTTTCCTGGTCAGTTTCCATGATGGTGTCCTGAGTGTTTTGATTTTTCGTAGTATATTTTTATGCTACGAAAAATCAAGAGAAAAATATTCCACTTGAATCAGGCCACATTTTTCTCAAGCCCTCAGATTGTGAATAGTTACCGATAGTGAACCCTGGCATAGACTTCACCACTGCCACCAGGTGGGAATTCAAATCCATCAAGTGAAGTCCGGGCCACCAGGACGTGGCTTGGGTGCCAGAGGAAAATCCAGGGAGCTTCCTCGACAATTTTTTTCTGAATGGTCAGATATTTTGACGCTTCGGTGGCCTGATCCATCGAAAACGGCGATTGCTGTGCCTGATCAATCAGGGCATCAACATCGGGGTTGCGATACCGGGCATAGTTGAGTTCACCGGTGTCTGTGGTTCCACGGACGTGAATCGCCCGCGAATGAAACGCTCCTTTGAAAATTGTGACAAACTGGTTGCCACCGGTCAATTTCGCCAGGGCAATCGCATAATCGCCATACCGCAGCCGTTCAAAATAGAGCGCAGTTTCAACCGATTGGATTTCGACCTGGACTCCGATTTGCCGCCAGTGTTCCTGCAAAATTCCACCAATTCGGCGTTGATTGGCATCAGCGGTGACCAGCAACGTGAGTTTGGCAGGGCCGGTGCCATTGGCTTCCTGCCAGAGTCGGGTTGCTTGCTGTCGCTCAAAGTCAAAACGCATCAGGTTGGGTGAGAGCGCCCAGTGTTTGGGAGGCAGGGGCGACAGGGCTGGTTCGGCATTTCCGCCC
>DAOQNB010000301.1:0-6918 GCA_035335845.1 Acidobacteriota bacterium
CTCCTACATCCAAAGATTTTAAAGAAAGTTGAAAACCAGACCCACTTTGTCTCAGAGTGGGTTGATTGAGAGTACCAGTACGTCATGGATAATTTAATCTGGGCCAATGTTCAGCACCGCCCCACCCGTTCTTTGGCCACGGCCCTTGGGGTTGCCGTGAGCACGGTGTTGATTTTATTAACAGTCGGATTAGCTCGGGGGGTTCTGCACGAGCGAAGCACACGGGAAGCAAAGGTGGGTGCTGAAATCCAGGTTCGGTCAAGTGGGACGATGACTGCTGGTATTCCGACCAATCAGCCTTCGCTCCCCATTGCCCGGGCTGAAGAAATCAGAAAGATTGCCGGGGTAAAAATTGTTTCCCCGATTATTCAATATGTTCAGGCGTCGGATTCTGGTCTGGGCTTTCGGGCAATTGAAGCTGTCAACTTTGAAGAATACGCACAAATCAGCGGTATCCGGTTACTTGAAGGCAACCCACCTCAGACAGATGAAGAAGTCATTATTGATGATCACCTGGTCAAAGAGCGCAAGGTAAAAACAGGTCAGGAAATGGAAGTCATGGGCCGCATGATGAAAATTTCCGGAGTCTATGGACCTGAAAGCGGTGCCCGGATCAAAATGCGGCTTTCAACGATGCAGGAACGACTGGCGGCTCAGAACCTGTGCTCGATGTTGCTGGTCAAATGTGAGTCACCAGCCGCCCAGGATGCCGTAGCGATTCAAATCCAGAAAAACTCGGATGAGCGCGTTCGCCAGGATAAAGCCGGAACTGAAGTGGCGGATCAGGTTATTTTGACTCGGGATCTCCCCAATTTTTATGCCAAGGGCCTGCCCGCCCTGGATACCTTTCTCAATGTGGTGGTCGGGGTGGCTATGGGCATCAGCGTCCTGGTAACCTTGCTGGCGATGTATACCACGGTCTCGGAACGAACCCGCGAGATTGGGATTTTAAAATCACTCGGTGCCTCAAACAGTTTTATTTTGCGTGTGATTGAGCAGGAAGCGCTGTTGATTAGTGCGGCAGGTGCTTTGCTTGGCTATGTTCTGGCATGGAGTGCCCGGTTTGGCATTACCCACGCCACGGCAATCAAAAATATTGAATTTGAACCCCACTGGATTTTGATTACCTTTGTCATTGCGTTGCTGGGTGGTGCGATTGGGGCGCTGTACCCGGCCTGGCGTGCAGTTCGCCTCGACCCGGTGAAAGCACTGTCATATGAATAGGCGGAAAACCAGGGGCTGGGGGCTGAGGGCTGAAGACTCGCCAGCTCGGGGCTGAATAAAACGGGTTTCATACCTGAGCCCGACTTCTTCAGCCCCAGGCCCTCAGCCCTGGTTCTTTCAGCCCGACTTCTTCAGCCCCAAGCCCTCAGCCCGATATTCTTCAGCCCGATATTCTTCAGCCCCAAGCCCAATGTCTTCAGCCCGATATTCTTCAACCCGATGTCTTCAAATCTGGTTTTTCAATGCTTTCACATCTGCGTCCGACCGAAATTAGTCGCCCGTTTGGAATACCAGTGCTGCTTGACCCAAGCTGGTATGTCATTTTTGTGGTGTATTTATGGCTGATTGGGTGGGTGTATTTGCCTGGGTTAGTTCCTGGGCTTCCGATGGTAACCTACCTTGGGTTTGGCCTCCTCACGGCACTGTTATTTTTCCTGTCAATTTTGATTCATGAACTGGCGCATTCGCTTGTGGCCCGGGCCGAAGGTGTCGGAATTCACAATATTACGCTCTATGTGTTTGGCGGCCTGGCCCATTTAACCGGAGAGCCAGCCAGTCCAGGCGCTGAATTTCGAATTGCGGCAGCCGGTCCGGCGGCAAGTTGTGTGCTTGGCGTTATGTTTCTGGTGGCTGAGTGGTTGTTGCAACAGATTGCTCACCGTGCCGTTGCCACTCAAATTTGCCATTACCTGGGCTGGCTGAATGTGATTCTGGCCGGGTTTAACCTGATTCCTGGGTTTCCTCTGGATGGTGGGCGGATTGTGCGAGCTGGTTTGTGGTGGAGGCAGGGTAGTTTTCACCAGGCAACGCTTCAGGTCATGCGCTTCAGCTTATGGATTGCCAATGTGCTGATGGTGGTGGGTGGTGCCTTATTTTTTCTGCGGTGGAATTTGGGGCTTTCGATTGTAGTGACTGGGGCGTTTATGCGGATCTTAACGCTGAGATCATTGCCTCGGTCTCCAGAATCTTCAGTGAAGCCAGTCAGCCCACCCGCCCGCTGTGGCCCAATCGCCCAGGATGCTATTGCAACCCAACTGGTTTCAGTGACCCCTGACACTTCAATTGCTGCTGTGATGGCCCAGGTTCAGGCCCAACCTCCGCTTGTTGTTTTTCCTGTCATCAGTCAACGTCGGCTCCACGGTATTGTCCAGACCAGCCGATTGCAGGCTGTTCCAGCCGAAGTTTGGGAGACAACCCAGGTCCGGGATGTGATGGAGCCGGTCCATCACGCTTTATTTATTGATCGTCAGGCGCCACTGGCTGAGTTAGAGCACCTGGTGTTGACCAACCAGATCGGGCACGCTGCGATTTTGGATGGCGATGGATATGTGATTGGATTTGTGAGTCTGCGTGATGTCAAACGGGCCATGTCACGCTAACCGGGCCCTGGTCTTTCGGAAAGTTCCGTCAAAAACCCGAAAAAAATGATTGACGCTTCGAGTTCCCTCGTGTAGTATCCGCGCCCTTGAGCCAGAGGGTTTCAAAACTCAATGACTCAAGCCCCTATGTCTCGTTCGTCTAGGGGCCTAGGACACCGCCCTTTCACGGCGGTAACACGGGTTCGAATCCCGTACGAGACGCCAGCAATAAAAAAAGCTCCGGCAGGTTTTGCCGGAGCTTTTTTGCTTTTGGTAGAAATTCGGATTGGATTTCTCACTTTTTCGGTTTGGGGGAAGATGGCGGACCGGTTGTGGGGCCATCTGCATCAAAGAATTCAATCTTTGGTTCCGTACTCTCGCTTTCACTTTGATAGACATTAATGTCACCAGTCATAATGTTGCGCATCAGGAAATTTAACTCGCCTTCAATTTCCTGATTAATCCGGCCAGCTTTGAGTTTTTCGTTCACGACAAATCCAATCACGTTCTCTTTAATCCCAAGCCGAACCATCCCTCCCTTTTTTTTACCTTCTTTCATTTGCCAGACCAGATCAGCCAGGGCTGCCGGCACATTGGCCACATAACTCATCAGTACCTGGTCAGGTGCCGATTTAATCTGGTCAACCCAGGCGCCAAAGACGAGTACTTTCCGTTCTTTGACCGCTTCAAACACACCGGGGGCCGCCGCGCCACAATCGTGAGCCACAAGGTCAGAACCCCGGTCAATCAGAGCCAGGGTGGCTTCACGGGCTTTGGCGATGTCTTGAGGGTCATCCAGATAGGCCAGGGAGAAATGGATATCTGGATTGGCTTTGAGGGCGCCATTGCGAAAGGCCGTCAGAATTTTCCGAGAGTCTGGATTGTCCTTGCGACCGATTGCCCCAACATGGCCGGTTTTGGAAATTTTGGCTGCAATCGCACCAGCCAGGTATGATGCCTGTCCAAGTTCAAACACGAGACTGGCGACATTGCTTGCTTCCTGGTCGCCATTGGTGACCACAAACAACGTATTGGGATAAGAACCAGCAATTAATAAGGCTTCGGGCATAAATTCGCGGCCATGGCCAATGATCACATTGCAGCCTTCTTCAGCCAGGGCTGTAAATGCCCGTTCCCGCTCTTTGGGGGTCAACACCGCATCTCGTTTGATAATGGTGGCCCCAAATTCCTTCTCCATAATCGCCAGTGCCTGGTTTCCCTGATCATTCCACACATCAACCGACGTTGAGGTTTGCGTCGAAATGAACCCAACCCGGAATTTTCCATCAGCGAGCGGGCCTTTTTTCGGAACTGAATCTGCTGTGGTTGGTGAAGAGGGAGGGGGAGGGGTACAGGCAGTTTGGGCCAGTAGCAGGGCTGCCAGGATTCCAACTCCCACAATGACCCAGCGTGACCGGTTTTTTTTTCGCTCTGGATGGTTTTGTTTGACCTGGTTGACCCGGTGAAGGTGCATGGGGCCTGCCTTTCGAACGAAATAATCAATCAGTTGCAAATGGGCACCGCCCAGACCCGGTGTCGCGATCAGGGCACGTGATGAAGCCAGATGGAGCAAGCACTATTGCGAGCCGGCGCAACTTCCCGGAAAATATAACTGCACTACTTTGAAAAAGGAAAGTCTAACCATGCCGAACCAAGCTGTTAACCTACCAGAGCCCGGTGTGCGGTCTCGTTGGATTCTGGTGACTGTTTTTTCCCTGAGCCTGACTGTCGGAGTTGTTGTGGGCATGCTCGTGATGGCGGTTCTCGGCCTGCCTCACAGTCGCTCGCTCCGGCAGGTATGGGCCGCAGCCTGGTCACCTGATCAACCAGCCGGCTCCCTGTCCTTCTCGATTGCCCGGGTGGCTGAAAATGTTGAGCCTTCAGTGGTGCATATTACAACGGTGGATAATCCTGAAGGCGATCTGGTTGGGCGTGGTACCGGTTCCGGGTTTATCGTTGATAAAGAAGGGTACATCCTGACGAATTATCACGTTGTCCGCGATGCCACGCGGATTAATGTCAAATTATTTAATGGTATCGAGTCGCCTGCCCGCCTGATTGCCGTGGATGAAGAAACTGACATTGCGGTGGTCAAGATTGCATCCCGCACACCCCTGCAACCCGTCAAATTTGGTGATTCCGATGCCTTGAAGGTGGGTGAATGGGTTGTTGCGATTGGAAGTCCCTTTGGTTTGGATCAGACAGTGACTGCCGGGATTATCAGTGCCAAAGAGCGAGTCACCGACAAGCGGCGCAATTTACAACAATTTATCCAGACTGATGCCGCGATCAATCCTGGGAATTCAGGTGGCCCATTACTGAATCTGGAGGGAGAAGTGGTGGGGATCAACACCCAGATTGCGACCCAGGATGGCCGATTTAACGGCATTAGTTTTGCCATTCCTTCAGTGACCGCAAAAGATGTTTATCGCCAACTGGTTACGACGGGACAGGTTGTTCGCGGCTATGTGGGGGTATTCCTGGATCAGGTCTCACCGCAATTTGCCCAGGTGTATAACATTCCTCGTGGACAGGGCGCCCTGGTTCAGTACGTTGAGGAAAACGGGCCGGCGGCCCGCTCCGGCTTAAAAAGCGGAGATGTAATCGTTGCGTTTGACGGCCATGGGGTACGGGATGACCGTGATCTGGTTCGCTGGGTTGCCTCAACGCCGGTTGGGAACGAGGTGAAGATTGAATTTTATCGCGATGGTCGCAGTCAGACGACCCAGTTACGGGTTGATGAACGGGTAATGCCGTCAACCAAATTCCCGTCGGTGCCTCCGTTGCTCAAACGTAACTATAGCCGTTCGATTGAGCGCCCGGCCCCACGTGAGTTCGGCGTCCAGGTTGGCGTATTGACCCGGTTGAAAGTTCAGCAAATGGGACTGGCGGGAATTCTCAATGAATCAGACCCTGGTGTGGTTGTGACGGGTGTTGAACCATTGAGTGTGGCGGCTGATGCAAAGATTCGCGAACGCGATCTGATCATTGCCATCAACCGCAAGCCGATTTCCTCTGAACAGGATTTCTATGAGGTTGTGAAAAAACTGGGTCCCAACGATGATGTTGTGGTGGTTGTGAAACGAGCCCTCCCTGGTGAGCGGCGAGCTGTGGTAAATTTCCTTTCGTTCACCATGCCGTAAGTGGGGCTGAAGACGCCGGGTTAAGAGTGTGGGCTGAAGAAAACTCAGAGTTGAAAAATTGGTTTTATGTCATCCTTCAGTGCTCACTCCTTCAGCCATGTACAGCCTCAGATCTAAATCTCAACACCTCAACTCTGCAAAAATTCAAAAAGCGAGGTATTTCCCGTGGTTGAAGTCACCCTTGTGGCCTGCCCCCTCTGTCACCGAAATAACAATTCCCAGCGTCTCTTATGCATTTACTGTGGTGGGCAACTGCCAGTTATTGAAGGCTCTGAGTTTCACAAGCTGCCTGTTGTGCGACCAATGGAGGAAACCGAACTTGGGGTCAATCTGATTTTTTTTCCTGAAGAAAGCCTGGTTGATCAGCATACGCGGCACGAAATCGAAAGCGTAAGCCGGCTATCAGCCGAACTGGTTGATTTATATTTGCAAGTCAAATCACCCATACCACTTTTGAGGCTGCAGGATGAAACTGACGCCAGCCTGACTCGCCACCGACTGCTGGCGGCTGGTGTGCGGACGGCAATGATTCCTGATGCCGATCTCACGCTCAAACAGTTGCCCCACCGGATTCGGCAGGTAGTCTGGCAGTCTGATTCGCTTGATTTATGGGGGGCCGATCAGACACTCCTGGCCAGATTACCCTGGTCAACTGTGACGCTTCTGGTATTTGGTGCACTTCGGTTTAAACAAACACAGGTGATCGAAGCTAATAATGTGTATGGTCGAGGGCGGGAAATCAAAGATGTTTCAGAGAATGTAACCGAAGAACTGACGATTGATCTTTTTGGGGGGAACCTCCAACACCATTTTCGAATCCGATCCGATTCGTTTGATTATTCGTGTTTGGGAAACCGAAAGCGTCTACTTGTTGCCGAGAACTTTCGGGAGTTTTGTACGATGCTGACTGAACGAGCAACCCAGGCGACCATTGATCGGGGATTTCGGCAAGTAACCCGCCTGATAGAACCAGTTTGGCCGCTTGAAAAAAGTACAGAGCGGTTGCCCTTAAAACGGATCGGGGTTGGAAAGGTTACCTCTGAGTCGGTTGTCCTGGCCGATAATCAAGCCCAGCTCACCCGCTATAGCCGGATGTTGTTTCTGCTTCGTTCACGCCAGATCTGGCAACCCAGCGGAGTGAAGAATTGAGAATGAAGAATGAAGAATGAAGAATTGAGAATGAAGAATTGAGA
>DAOQNB010000302.1:0-6908 GCA_035335845.1 Acidobacteriota bacterium
TCCGGGTTCCGGGTTCCGGGTTCCGGGTTCCGGGTTTTCGAAACCAAGCACCAGGTACCAGTCACCAGTTTACTTCTTCATTCACTTCATTTCGCCCAAAATACTGACCGTTTCCTCGGGGTTAGGTCATTCAGATGGTTGATTGAGCCCGACACCAAAGGACAGAAAGGGCGACAAGGACGAAAAAGACCGGGTGGAAGTCGGTGGTGCGGAAGTGACAGGGAAAAGGCCAGGCTATTTGGGGCAGAATTGAAGCCATTCTCAATTCTTCATTCTTCATTCTTCATTCTCAATTCTTCATTCTCAACGGATCAGGGCACAACGAAATAAACTTCCATGCCGCGGCGGGCTTCAATCACGCGGGCCGCCGGGGTTTTTAGTGCTGCCACTTCAAGCAAATTGGTGCTTGAAAAGAGCATAAAGAGTTCATTGGGCTGGGCTTCGGCATAGTGAGTACAAAATTTGACCACTTCGCGGTTGTTAATAACCAGTTTTCCGCCAGCACGGATCGCAGAAAGGGTGATTTCATTGCGGGTGAGGTTGGTAATGCAGTTGCCAAACCGGTCAACGTGCAAGATTGCACCCCGAACCATCTTTGGATTGCTGGCGTCAGGCTTGGGCGTGTCAAACCGGACAAAATCGGTGATTTCGTCTCCGACTTTGCGCGGGTCAACACCTTTGGCAATGTATCCGGCAATGGGCGCGAAAATATCCCTGGCGTGGAACGTCGGACTGACTGGATGCCGGAAATAATGTTCGGCGTTGATATGGAGCACCCGGTTGACGGTCTCTTCCTGGTAAATGTAACTAAATAAACCATTATCCGGGCCAATAAAATTGAAGTTGTCGGTCATCACCACAATGGGCCGCCGGGCCGAGCCAACACCTGGGTCAACCACGGCCATATGCAGCGTGAAGCGCGGAAAGAGCGAAATCGCATTTCGAAGGGTAAACGCCCCGGCAAAAACATCATGGGCGGGGATATCGTGGGTGATGTCAATAATGTCCACATCTGGGTGAATATTCAAAATTGAGGCTTTTACAGCGGCGACAAAATGATCACTGGTGCCAAAGTCCGTCATCAAGGTAATAATTTGGCGTTTGTGGGCCATGGACAGTTCCCCCTGAAATGGTGATGATCAATTGAACTGGAGAGAGAAGAAGCTGGAAACGTTTGAAAAATGGGTATGAGGTGCGTTACCCATGACTTCTGTGAGGCCGTTACTCTAGCATAGGTGATTTTCAGTGCCAAACAGGGTTTTTTCAGCCACATGAGCATGAAGGAGCAAACCACATGATTTACACATATGATCTTTCGACCGGAGTGAGTCTCCGAGTCAATCTGTCGGGTGAAGGCGAACCGATTGTATTTATCCACGGTCTGGGCGGGAACTTTTCATTTTGGGCCGGGCAGGTTCGTGATCTCGCCTATCGGTTTCAGGTGATTCGCTATGATCTGCGTGGTCATGGTGGATCATCGGTTTCAAGTGTCCAGACGCCTCAGGATCATGTGGCGGATCTGGCTGCGCTCCTTGAGACCCTCGAAATTGATCAGGTTCGACTCGTTGGGCTCTCAATGGGCGGCGTGATTGCCCAAACCTTTGCGGCCACCTATCCAGAGCGTGTCCGGCAACTGGTTCTGGTCAGTACGACCTCGGCCTTTCCACCAAAAGGAAAAGAAGCCCTGGCGCACCTGGCACACCTGGCTGAAACGCAAGGAATGCGGGCCGTTGCCGATGCCTTTGCACCCCGACTGTTTGGGAGCGTGATTGATTTAAAGCTGGATGATCGGTTTCAGGCGCTGGCGGCAGCTTTTACCGAGCAGGATCCAGCCAGTTTTGCGGCGACCTGCCGGGCACTCGCCCTGGCCGATGTCACACCGGAATTGTCAAAGATTCAGACTGAGACGTTGCTTGTGTATGGGGAGAATGACCGCCAGACGCCACCGTTTTTTGGCGAAGCGCTGGTCTCGAAACTGCCGAATGCCCGAATGGTGGTGGTTCCCAAACTGGGTCACGTCCTACCGATTGAAGACCCCAAGACGTTTAACCGGATATTGCTGGAGTTTTTGAGGTAGTTGAAACCGTGATGGCTGAAAACTCACACCTTCTCAAAATAGCAGATGATCTTGAAATGGAATTTGTGTTGATTCCACCCGGAACTTTTCTGATGGGGTCCTCAGATGATGAGGTTGAGGCCGCTTTTATCGAGGCACGGCGGTACAGTCCAAAGGCAAACCGGGACTGGATACGTTGTGAACAGCCACCCCATCAGGTGACGATCAATCAACCTTTCTATTTGGGAAAATTCCAGGTAACTCAGGCTCAGTGGCAGATAGTGATGAAAACCAACCCGTCACGGTTTCAGGGTGCCACCTTGCCGGTGGAGCGAGTTTCGTTCACTGATTGCCAGCGGTTTCTAAAAAAATTGACTGCCGGCAACGATACATTCAGATATCGGTTACCCAGTGAAGCCGAGTGGGAATATGCCTGCCGGGCCGGCACGACCACACCTTTTTCAACTGGTATGACAATTTCCGTGAATGAGGTCAACTACAATGGCAAGTATCCGTATGCGCCAGCCCCAAAGGGAAAATACCGCAAAAAAACCACACCCGTCGGAAGTTTTTCTCCGAATCCCTGGGGACTCTATGACATGCACGGAAATGTCTGGGAGTGGTGTCAGGATCGGCATCGGAGCCGTTACGAGGGGGCGCCGACCGATGGCAGCGCCTGGGAACACGGCCTTGGTGAATGGCCACGGGTGATCCGGGGTGGCTCGTGCCATTCGCAGGCCTGGTATTGCCGCTCAGCCAGCCGGACAGGGAACTCACCTGGCCATTCGCATGAAGCTCTTGGCTTTCGGGTGGTTGCGACGTTGAGATAAAGCAAAAAGATATTTTGCAGGCGATTCTTTTGAGTTCAGGCAGCTTTACGTTTGACCACAAGTTGCAGGCCCAGTGCATTCAGAATTTGAATCAAGCCTGAGAAGTGAGAGTTCTCTGGTTTGGACAACCATTGATCTGGTGCCATTTGGCTGATTCCATAGGCTTCAGCGACATCACGTAGTGCCAGCAGGAGAACTGTATCATCACCTTCTTCAAGTGCTGCGTTGATATACTGCTCAGCTTCGTCAGGATTTCGTAACCCTTCAAGGAGCATTTCTTTATAGCTTCCAGTAAGGAATTGCGGGTTGTTCATAAGGCCTCCTTTTTTCGCGATTTGTAATCTGCCCAATATTCTTTTGCCTTGGTGATATCAGTTGATTATGTACTTTTGTCTCCGCCGAGTAACAAAAGCACCATATGTTCCCCATCCTGGCCGTAATAAACCCGGTATCCAGGTCCAAAATCAATTTTTAATTCTAATACCCCCTCCCCAACTGATTTTGCCTTGGCTGGGTTTCCTAAACGCAAGCGTGTGATTTGAATATTAACTTTGCTTTTAGCTTGCAAGTCTTTAAGTGAGTTCAACCAGGCTCTGAATGGAGCATGACCAGAGGTATCTTGATACAATCGAATGTTTATTTCATCCAGTTTTCCCATAAATTCTCTTGTCCCCATAACTTATTGATTTTCAGTTTGTTACCGCTTTGAAATGAGGCAAAAAATTCATTCTTCATAGGTTTCCTGATTTCTATCTTTAGCAGTCAAGACTTTGACGAAGGTAACCGGATGCCGTTCATATATCGCAGAATGATGCGTTGCCGGCCACGGACGCGCCGTGGGTTTTTGTCAGGGTTATAGACCGTGCGTGGATTGGGAATCATCGCGGCCAGAAACGCAGCTTCGCTGGCGGAAAGCCCGGAAGCTGATTTTTTGAAGTACCGCCGGGCGGCGGCTTCGGCCCCATAAATGCCGTCACCCCATTCGATCACATTCAGATAGAGTTCCAGAATACGTTCTTTGGACAGGCTTTGCTCCATTTGCCAGGTAATGATGGCTTCTTTGAATTTGCGGAAAGGGTCTTTGGATTCTGAAAGATACAGGTTTTTGACCAGTTGCTGTGACACGGTGCTGGCGCCACGGACAAAGTCTTTTTTCTCCCAGTTTTCCTCCATCGCTTTTTCAATGGCTTCACGGTCAAACCCATCGTGGCCAAAGAAGCGGGAATCTTCACCAGCCAGGACGGCACGTTTGAGATTGGCGGAAATCTGGTTGTACGGCACCCAGGTTTGTTCGCGTTTGGGTTCGCGACCGTCGGCTTTGGCCTGAGCCAGCCGGTTTTCAATCATAGCTGTGGTGGCCGGGTTTTCGACTTTGAGCCGGCTGACATTAGGCCAGGTGACTGCCTGGTATCCGAGAAACAAGACCAGGAGCAGGCCAAAAATTTTCAAACTCTTGCGAAACCAGCCGCCTTTTTTCAGTTGACCTTTGGGGAGGCGAACGGCTGGGGCAGTGAATGCCTGGTCGGGATTGTCAGGCAATCGGTGTTTCTTCTTCATGATCGTCAGTAAGTATTCGAATTTTTTTCAATATAGGCGGCACCGCTCGAATCAGCCGCGTTACTGGAAAATCTCCCGTCGAGCGTGTTGGTCTCAGGGTGAACCGTTAGGGTGATCTGGCCAGCCGTGGTTCGTTTGGCGCCGACTTCGGTGATGTTGAGCGTGACGGAATCTCCGCTGATTGTTCCTTCAAGGTAAATCGGAGTCCGGGCGGTTGGTGAAGAAATCTCAACCCCGTTTTCCCAGCGTTTTTCCCCATTGCCCTTGAGCGAATTGCCATCTTGTTGCAGGTAAATGCGATAACCAAGCCGCAATCCTTCATAGGCACTATAGGAAGTATGTTCAATTGTGTTGGTCAGGATCCACTCACCTGAAAGATCGGCCACTGGAGCCACAGTTTCTTTTTTCACTTTGTCTTTCTTTTTATCTTTGTTTGACCCAGAGGGCGAGGTACCGCTTTCGCCTGAGCCAGATGATGAGCTGTCACCTGGAGTGTTTTGGGTTGACTGGCCGTCAGCATTGGAAAGGGCTGCCAGGAGTAGGAGGGCGCCGATGCCAAGTACAATCACGATGACAATCACCCCAATGATGAGACCTACGTTGCTGCGCCCATTGGCCGTTGGTGGCATATTGGTGGGCGGCATTGGTGGTCCTTGCGGATGTGGCATATTGGGCCCGGATTGCACGGCGGGGCCTTGCGGATAGGGAACTGTCGGCAGGTTACCGGGTGTATTCTGGGGCGCCAGCGAGTTCCCCGCCAGTGGCCGTTGGCCTGGAATCGGCATGCCAGGTGTGTTCATTGGTGGCATGTTTCCTGGCGGATTGGTTGGAGGTTTCATCAACGATGGCGGCGCCCCTGGTGCATTGGCTGGAACGGTCGGTCCAGAGCTTGAAAAACCTGGCGGTGGCTGAGGTGGCTGGGCATATCCTGATGGTGGCCGGCCCTGAGGCGGCATCGGTGGTTGCCCCATTGGTGGTTGTCCCATCGGTGGTCGTCCAGGCTGCGCCTGTGGTGGCGTGGCCGGATTGGTTCCAAAGTGCGGTGGTGGCGGCGCGGTGCGACCTGGCGCCGTATGCGGCAGCGTTTGCGGTCCAGGCTGAAAAAACTGCTGTTGTCCAGCCGATTGAGCCATGGCCATTTCAAAATTTCTGACAAACTGTTCGACTGAAGGTGGGCGATAGTCCCGAACGCGCGCCAGCCCCTGCATAATCACGGCTTCGATTTGGGGGTGAACCCGGACATTTGGGTTGGCAACCTGGAGCGGCATCGGTGGGTCGGTCAACCGTTTGACCATAATGGCCTGTGAGTTTTCCCCTCGAAATGGCAGCGCCCCGGTCAGCATTTCATACACAATCAAGACAAAACTATAGAGGTCCGACCGGGCATCGAGTTTATCTCCGGCGGCCTGCTCCGGCGACATATAGGCTGGTGTTCCAATCGTCATGCCGGTTTGGGTCACATGCCGCTGATCATCAGTGGTTTTGGCAATGCCGAAATCAAGCACCTTGATCCAATCCTGCCCGTTGTTTTTGGTGAGCATGATGTTGTC
Organism: Acidobacteriota bacterium; assembly: GCA_035335845.1. GTDB lineage: Bacteria > Acidobacteriota > Blastocatellia > Chloracidobacteriales > Chloracidobacteriaceae > JACQXX01. Next base: position 5,994 of record DAOQNB010000302.1, read on the forward strand.
GGGCTTGAGGTCGCGGTGAATGATGAGCATTCGATGGGCGGCTTCGATGGCTGACCCGGCCTGACGGGCAATGTTGAGGACCATATCAAGCGGCAATGGTCCCCGTTTGGCCAGGACTTTCGACAGTGTTTCACCTTCGACATATTCCATGGCCAGATAGACCAGCCCGCCTTCAGCCTCACCAAAATCATAAATTGTGACCGCGTGGGGATGGTTAAGCTGACTCGACATCTGGGCTTCACGATTAAATCGCGCCATGGCCTCTGGATCGTTGGCAATCTGGGCGTTCATAATCTTGATGGCGCACATCCGGTTCATTTTGGTGTGTTTCGCCTGATACACCGCGCCCATTCCACCTTGACCAAGTTTGCCCAGGATCTGAAAGCGATCAGCAATACATTTTCCAATGAGTGGATCCTGCTGGGCCAGCGAGCGGGCATCAATTGTTTTGGAATCAGGTGAAATCAATCCCACCCCATCATTGGGGCAAACGCGTATCGAGTCGGGAAATTGTTTATAACAAATCGGACAGGTATTCATGCCAGGCCTTCGCTTTTCAAGAAGCGCTTTTGGTCGTGGTCACCGGGCAACCGTGAAGCGCAATCAAAGAGGGTTTTTTCCAATCAACTGGTTGTAAAAAATGGCTGGGTGTGTTTCTGGAAAGAACCGGAAGTGAACAGGTACCAAAAACGATACTGCTTTTTGAGCCAAGAAAGCAATTTTTCAAGTTCCAGCCAGAGTAAAAAATACAAAACCTGGCTTGGGCAAAAGCCAGGTTTGGTATACCAGAATGAAGTGGCTCGGGTTCCGGGTTTTAGGTTTTAGGGGGCAGGGAAAGAAAAGGACGAAAGGGACATAAAGGACATAAAGGACATAAATTCGAAGACCCGGAACCCGGAACCCGGAACCCGGAAC
>DAOQNB010000303.1:0-6907 GCA_035335845.1 Acidobacteriota bacterium
GTATGAGTTCTTTCCCAAGGATGGAAATTATCTCTATGAAATCGCCCAGTGGTTCCCACGCATGGCCGCTTATAACGATGTTTCCGGCTGGCAACACAAGCAATACCTCGGGGCCGGGGAATTTACGCTGGAATTTGGAAACTACAAAGTCAGCATCACCGTGCCGGATGATCATGTCGTGGCGGCCACGGGTGTGCTCCAAAACCCGCTCGAAGTCCTGACCAAAGCTCAACGCGACCGGTGGGAGCAGGCCAAAACCGCAAAGTCTCCGGTATTTATCGTCACACCGGACGAAGCCAAAGCCAATGAATCCAACAAACCCAAAGGCAAGAAGACCTGGGTGTTTGCCGCGGAAAACGTGCGTGATTTTGCCTTTGCCTCGTCGCGAAAATTTGTCTGGGATGCCCAGCAACATACGGTTGAAGGCAATAAAGTGATGGCCATGTCGTTTTACCCGAAAGAAGGCATGCCGCTGTGGGATAAATACTCGACTCAGGCCATCATCCACACGCTCAATGTGTATTCGCGCTATTCGTTTGGTTATCCCTACCCAACCGCGATTTCGGTCAATGGTCCGGTGGGCGGGATGGAATATCCGATGATTTGCTTTAATGGTCCACGTCCTGAAGAAGACGGCACCTATTCCAAAATGACCAAATACGGGCTGATTTCGGTCATTATTCACGAAGTCGGGCACAACTTCTTTCCGATGATTGTCAATTCTGACGAACGCCAGTGGACCTGGATGGACGAAGGACTCAACACCTTCCTGCAGTATCTGTCGCAACAGGAATGGGAAGACAATTATCCGGTTGGTCGTGGCGAACCCTTTACGATCATTGATTATATGACCAGTTCCGAACAGGTGCCGATTATGACCAATTCGGAATCGCTGTTGCAGTTTGGCAACAATGCCTACGCCAAACCGGCCACGGCGCTCAACATTCTGCGGGAAACGGTACTTGGTCGCGAACTCTTTGACTTTGCGTTTCGCGAATATTCACGGCGGTGGAAATTTAAGCGCCCGATGCCGGCAGATTTCTTCCGCACGATGGAAGATGCTTCAGGTGTTGACCTCGACTGGTTTTGGCGTGGATGGTTTTACACCACGGATCACACCGATATTTCCATCGAAAATGTCAAATGGCTGACGATCAACACTCAAAATCCAGACGTCGAAAAGCCACTCCGCAAGCAGGAACGCGAAAGCCAGCCTGAAACCCTTTCTAAAACGCGCAACAAACCGCTGCCCAAACGGGTTGACCAAATTCCGTCACTTAAAGACTTTTACAATGAATATGATGACCTGAAAATCACCGACCGGGATCGCAAAGAGTATGCCGAATTGGTGAAAACGCTTTCGGACCGCGAAAAGGAATTGCTCAACTCCGGGTATAATTTCTATCAGGTTGAATTTAAGAATATTGGCGGGCTCGTGATGCCGATCATTCTCCAGATTGAGTATATGGATGGGACCAGCGAAGAACTCCGCCTCCCAGCCGAAATCTGGCGCTATAACAACTCGACGACCTACAAACTGATTCTGACGAAGAAGGAAATCAAATCGCTAACGCTTGATCCACACCTGGAAACAGCCGATGCCGATTTGACGAACAACTATTTCCCTCCGCGACCGGTGAAATCACGCTTTGAATTGTTTAAGGAAAAGCGTGAGCGCCCCAACCCGATGCGAATTGAAATGCTGGAACGCAAACAAGGGAACGGCACTGACGATCCCAAAAAACCTGCCGAGCCAGCCCAAACGCCTGAGGCGCCCCCGAAGGGAAAATAGTTCCACTTAGGGTTCAGGGTTCAGGGTTCGGGGTTTGTAAAAACAAAAAGGACCTAAAGGACGAAAACGACCTAAAGGACCTAAGTTCGAAAACCCGGAACCCGGAACCCGGAACCCGGAAGCGCGGAACCCGGAACCCTAAACCCTATTCAACAGTTACTGACTTGGCCAGATTGCGTGGCTGGTCAACGTCGCACCCGCGCCGGATAGCAATGTGATACGCCAGCAACTGGAGCGGCACCACCGCCAGGATGGCCGAAATCGTGTCACAGGCTGCCGGAATTTCGATTACATAATCAGCCAGTTCGGCAGCGTGTGAATCGCCTTCGGTCACCACGGCAATCACAATGCCTTCCCTGGCTTTGACTTCCTGCATATTCGACAGGGTTTTTTCATATCGTACTTCTGAAGTCCGTGAACCTGTCTCATGGGGCGTGATAAACACCACGGGCAACCGGTCGTCAATCAAGGCATTGGGACCGTGTTTCATTTCTCCTGCCGGATAGCCTTCGGCGTGGATGTAGCTAATTTCCTTGAGCTTCAGAGCACCTTCCAGCGCAATTGGAAAAAAGATTCCCCGCCCCAGATACAAAAAATCCTGGCTTCGGAAAATAACTTTTCCCAATTCGTCAATCTGGGTGTCCAGGTTGAGGACTGATTCCATTTTCATCGGCAACTGGAGCAATTGCTCGATGTGGAAGCGGAGGACGTCCAGATCGAGGGTGCCGCGTTCCTGGGCTAAATAGAGTGCCAGTAAATACAGAGCGGTCACCTGCGAAGTAAAGGCCTTGGTTGACGCTACTGAAATCTCAGGTCCTGCCTGAGTTAAGACAGTGGCATCCGCTTCACGGGTCGCCATTGATCCGAGCACATTACACACGGCAATCACCCGACTGTTTTTGGATTTGGCTTCACGGAGCGCAGCCACCGTGTCAGCCGTTTCGCCAGACTGGGTGACCACAACCGTCAGGGTTGACTGGTCAAGCAATGGATCTCGATAGCGAAACTCGCTCGCATAATCAACTTCGACCGGAATCCGGGCGAGTTCTTCGATCAAAAACTTGCCAACCATCGCCGCGTGCCAGCTTGTGCCGCAGGCCGCAATTTTGATACTGGAAAATTCCCGCCACTCATCAGGTCGAAAATCAAGGTTATCAAGATACACATGGCCTTCGTCAACCGAGACCCGACCCAGCAACGTGTCGCGGATCGAGCGTGGCTGCTCATAAATTTCCTTGAGCATGTAATGCCGAAACCCGCCTTTTTCAACCATGTGGGCGTCCCACATAATCCGGTGGATATTGGGAGACTGTGGCGTGCCTTCAAAATCGGTCACCAGAACGCCCGACCGGGTTAGAACCGCCATTTCCTGGTCAGCCAGGAAAAACATATCGCGGGTATGCTCTAAAATCGCCGGAATATCAGAGGCAATAAAATATTCGTTGTTTCCCAAGCCAATGACAATTGGTGGGCCAAGTCGGGCCGTTACAATTTTGTCGGGTTCATCCGCCGACATCACCGCAATCGCATAAATTCCCTGAAATTCACTGACCGCTTTGCGAACGGCGTCTTCCAATGATTCAACCTGATCGCGGAGTTTGCCAATCAAATGGGCAATTACTTCGGTATCGGTTTGCGTTACAAATGTATGGCCTTCGTTCAGGAGTTGCTGTTTTAAGTGAGCATGATTTTCAATCACGCCATTGTGAACCACCACAATTCGCCCGCTCGCATCGCGGTGGGGATGGGCGTTTTGCTCAGATGGCCTACCATGGGTTGCCCAACGGGTATGCCCGACACCATAGGTTCCATCAATAGGCTGGAGTTTCAGATTGGTTTCGAGGTTTCTTAACTTTCCAGGTGCCCGCCGGACAAACAGGTTTCCGTGGTCAACGACAGCAATTCCGGCTGAATCATATCCACGATATTCGAGTTTTCTGAGGCCATCCAGCAACACTGGAACGACGTGCTTTTCACCAACATAGCCCACAATTCCACACATACCGATACTCCCTGGGTTCTTCTGTTCAATGAAGTGGATTTTCTTTTCTGGTGAAAGAGATTGTTTGGAGACTGGCACCTTATCACTTTTTTCTTTTCAGGCAACAGAATTCCATAAAAGATCTATTTTTCCAGTGAGATACAAGAAAAAGAAGGTTTATTTTTAATACCTATTTTGACGATTGACAAAGGACAGTTTGAGCGCCTGCCAGGATCAGGTGGCAATGAGTTCACCGGTCTCAACCTGAGCCCCAGATTGTACATTTCGTTTGGCGGCGGACTGGATTATATCAATGACCCGGTGCTGGTCTTCAATCGTCAAATTTGGAGAGCTAGGCAAACAAATCCCACGACGAAACAGATATTCGGCGACGTCACCGCCAAAGCGTTCGGCCCGGGCATAGAGTGGCTGAAGGTGCATTGGTTTCCAGATTGGGCGAGACTCAATATCGTCACGTGCCAGCAAATCAATGACTTCATCCCGGCTGCACCCAAACTGGTCTTCATCAATCAAGAAACAACTGAGCCAGTTGGTATGAAACCCATACTCAGCCTGAGGCATAAATTCAATTCCCGGTACATCCTGAAACGCCCATTGGTATCGGAAAGCCACCCGCCGTCGGCAGTCAATCAGTTCATCAACGATTTCCAATTGGCCGCGACCAATGCCCGCCAAAATGTTGCTCATCCGAAAATTGTACCCCATTTCGGAATGTTCATAGGCAATGCCTGGATCACGGGCCTGAGTGGACCAGAAGCGGGCTTTTTCAACCAGGGCAGGATCTTTGGCTGTGAGCATCCCCCCGCCGCTGGTGGTCATAATTTTGTTTCCATTAAAGGAAAATGCGGCAACGTCTCCGAAGGTTCCGGCAGGTTTTCCCCGGTAGAGCGTTCCAACCGCTTCAGCCGCATCCTCTAAAATCGGAACGTCATATTTCTGACACACCTCCAAAATCGGATCCATATCAGCGGCCTGTCCAAACAGGTGGACAACGATCACAGCCTTGGGCAGACGGTTGATTTTCGCCCGTTCACAGAGTGCTTCTTCAAGAAGTTGTGGATCCAGGTTCCAGCTTCGGGTTTCACTATCCAAAAAAACGGGGGTAGCTCCCAGATACAGCACCGGGTTGGCCGTGGCCACAAACGTCAGGGTTGGGCAGAAAACTTCGTCTCCGGGCCCAACACCAAGTAACCGTAAGCCTAACTGGATGGCAGCCGTTCCACTAGAGAGCGCAACACACGATTGCCCGATCCGGTCGGAAAAATCAGCTTCAAAGGCGGTGATATTTGGACCGACGGTTGAGATCCAGTTGGTGTCAAAAGCTTGCTGGATATAGCCAAGTTCTCGGCCACCCATTGTTGGAACGGAAAGATAAATGCGGGGCATACGACTCATCCTTATTTTTAAAGTGTGCGTGTCAGCACACAGGACCTTGATTTCTCTGAAAGCGGGGGGCGTCAGGTGAAATCTGGCTTTTTAAGGACTGAGTGAACTGGCGGTGAGTGGTCGAAATCGGGAAAGTGATGGCTGAGGTTTTGAGAGAGGATAGGCGGGGACGCCAACGACGGTGATCCCTTCAGGTACGGATTTCGTCACGACGGCTCCTGCTCCAATCGTGGCGCCCGCCTCTATTCTGAGATACTGCAATACCTGTGCCCCAACTCCGACAAGGACGCCATCACCAATCAAAACACCGCCGGAAATGTTGACCGAGGGGTTTAAAAGGCAGCCTTTTCCGATTTTTGACTCGTGGCCAATCGTGCAGCCATTGCTGATCATTGAAAAATCACCAATCTGCAAATTTACTGTTCCCAATACATTAGCAAACCAGAGGACCCCACGCCCCAATTGACACGTCTCGGCATCATAGAGCCCGGTTGGGTGGACCAGGGTCGGCCACTCCAGGTGTGGGTATCGGGCAGCCAGTTCCTGTCCAATTCGGAGTCGAACTGACGGAGTTCCGATGCCAAGTGCCAAGGCAGCGACACTTGCGGAAGGTTGCTCAAGCCAGGAGAAATCACCCAGCACCTGATCCCGGCTGTCACGGTCGCCCAGACGGGAAAGATCACTCACCAGATATCCAGCAAACTCATATATCGGGTGAACCCGGTTGATTTCTTTAATTAACCAGGCGACTTCCCTGGCACACCCACCAGCACCAATAATTGCAATTCGCTTGCGTTCCATTTTAGATTCCTTTCTGGCATAAGCCATCGCGGCTTGAACCTGTGTGGAGTCCATCCACCTGAGCGCTTCCTCGAAAAACCGTGGCAGTGGCAGTTCCTGGCTGGCTGATTCCTTCACGCCTGACAACTTTGACCAGCGTCAGAAAAATAATTCGCAGATCAAGCCAGAGGGACCAGTGTTTGACATACCAGACATCGAGATCAAACTTTGCTTCCCAGGAAAGCAGGTTGCGGCCATTGATTTGAGCCCAACCAGTAATGCCTGGCCGGACAAGATGTCGCTGGTTTTGTTCTGTGGTGTAAAGCGGCAGGTACTGCATCAACAACGGTCGCGGGCCAACCAGACTCATGTCCCCTTTGAAGACATTGATCAACTCTGGTAATTCATCAAGACTGGTGCTGCGCAACCACTGTCCGAATTTCGTCAACCGGAGTTCATCTGGCAGTAATTCGCCATGTTGGTTACAAACACTGGTCATGGTTCGAAATTTCATCAGTTCAAATGGTTTGCCGTTGAGACCCGGTCGGCGCTGGCGAAAGAACACGGGTCCCCCGAGTTTATATCGGATCAGGCCGGCCAGACCGAGGAGAAGCGGAGAGAGGACGACCAGCGCCGTCCCCGCCAGCACGACATCAAATCCTCGTTTTGTGGTTTGTTTGATCAATTCCTGGTTCATAGCGCCTCGAAAGTAAAACTGGGGCAGAATGGATACTTTTCAAAGGGTTGTGGCAGTCTTGTTTGGGAAATTTGTTATTACAATAACTCCATTCCTGAGCGCCATCAGGCGTTAGATTCACATATAAAGTCATTGTTTTAAATAATTTAGAAAAATATCCATTTCTTAAAAACTTCTTTCTTCAGGGTATTTAGCCAGGTCAAATCTCACTTTTGCATTCAATCACTTGTCATCAATGAACTCTCTAGTG
>DAOQNB010000304.1:0-6906 GCA_035335845.1 Acidobacteriota bacterium
CAGTCTTTTTTGGGGCGCCGGTTAAGCCTGAACACATCATCGGTGAAACCTTGCGCCGTTCAACCCAGGAACCAGATCTGACGTCACCAGCCACCATTCAGGAATTAACTCAGTGTGTGATGCAGCCACCGATGACACTGGTCCAATCTTTTCAAGAATTTACCCGAAATCCACTCTCACAATGGATTGAAAGTACCTTTGGGGTCCGACGCGAAGATGCATCCGGGCGACTGGTTCGAGCCATTCCTCAAACCATTTCCGGTCCAGAAGGGGCAAGCCAGGTGTTGAGTCAACTGACTGGGGTTGCGGCTGAACAATGCGCACAGGCCATTCGCGCAGGTCTGATTGCGGGAAATATCTGTGACCGAAACCCGGCGACGGGGTTTCCGCCCTTTGCCTTTCGTCTTCACCAGTTCATCAGTCGTGGCGATACCATCTTCAGCACGATTGAACCGGAAGCAGATCGCTACCTGACTTCACAGGGACAACAGTATGTGCCGGGAGATCGAGGCCGGGTGTTGTTGCCGCTGGCTTTTTGTCGGGAATGTGGGCAGGAATATGCGATTGTTCGACGGGTGAAACATCCACGGACAGGTGAGATTGCATATCTTCCTCGAACGCTTTCCGACCGGGGGGAAGATGGTGGTGAGGAAGCGGGATATCTCTATGTCAATCAGACAAAACCCTGGCCAACCAGTCCAACCGAAGTGCTTGAACGATTACCCGATGACTGGTTGGAAGAGATGCGCGGTACAGTCAGAATCAAAAACCATCGTCGGCCCCAACTTCCGAGAACCGTGCAGATTCTCCCTACCGCGGTTGAGGGAGAAGGTGGGGTTGAAGCCTGTTTCCTGTTCGCGCCCTTTTCGTTTTGTCTGTACTGTGGTGTGGCCTATGCGGCTCGCCAGTATTCGGATTTTGCCAAACTGACCACGCTTGGGTCCGAAGGTCGCAGCACAGCAACCACGATTTTGAGTCTGGCGGCAATTCGGGCCCTGCGGCGGGAATCCGACATTGTTCCCGAAGCCAAAAAACTTCTAAGTTTTACTGATAACCGGCAAGATGCTTCGCTGCAGGCCGGGCATTTTAATGATTTTGTCGAAATCGGATTGTTACGGACCGCTCTGTTTCTGGCCGTCCAAAAAGCGGGGTCATCCGGAATTGAACACGATGTGTTGACCCAAAAAGTGTTTGAGGCGATGCAGTTGCCGCTTGAACTATATGCCGCTGATCAAACGGTTCGGTTTCAGGCACTGGTTGAAACCCAGCGGGCGTTGCGCCAGGTCCTTGGGTATCGGCTGTATTGTGATTTAAAGCGGGGGTGGCGAATCACCTCACCGAATCTGGAACAATGCGGTTTGCTGCGAATTGAGTACCTGTCACTGGAAGACGTCTGCGCAGCTCAAGATATTTGGGCTCAGTGTCATCCTGTGCTGGCGAAAGCAACCCCTGAAACCAGAGTAAAGGTGGCCACGGTATTGCTGGATTTGATGCGACGTGGACTGGCAATCAAGGTAGATTATTTGAATCCGGAACCCCAGGAACGAATCCTGCAGCAGAGCAGCCAGCGGCTTCGGGCCCCATGGGCAATTGACGAAAACGAAGCCAACCGGATGGAATTTGCATCAGTGCTGTTTCCGCGAGCTTCACGGCAAGGGAAAGATACCAGGGAACATCTCTACCTCTCAGGGAGGAGCCGCTTTGGGTTGTATTTGAGCCGGGCATCCACATTTGGAAATCAGGCTGGAAAACTGGGGATCGCTGACCGGGAGGAAGTCATTCGTGATTTGCTGGCCGGATTGCAACAGGCGGGAATTGTCGAGCAGGTGGTTGCCGGAACTGATACTGAGCCCGGAGGATACCAGGTTACAGCCTCTTCGCTCCGATGGGTGGCAGGTGATGGCAGTCAGCCATTCCGCGACCCAACCTATGTTCCTGAAGAATCTGAGCTTGGGACTCGTGCCAATCCATTTTTTGTCCGGTTTTACCAAATCATGGCCCAGGATCTGCTCAACCTGGAGGCACGGGAACACACGGCGCAGGTCACGAGTGAAAAGCGCGAAGAACGCGAAGAGAAGTTTCGCCGTGGCGCACTACCAGTGCTGTATTGTTCACCGACCATGGAACTGGGCATTGATATTGCCGATTTGACTGCGGTCAACATGCGCAATATTCCACCAACGCCGGCCAACTATGCCCAGCGAAGCGGTCGTGCCGGACGCAGTGGACAACCAGCGTTTATCTTTACTTATTGCTCAACTGGTAGTTCACACGACCAGTACTTTTTTAAACGTCCTGACCGAATGGTGGCCGGGGCGGTGGAACCACCTCGGCTGGATCTGGGAAATGAAGACCTGATCCGGGCGCATATCCATGCCATCTGGCTGGCTGAATCGGGGATTGAGCTGGGGCAATCGCTCAAGGACATTCTGGATGTTTCAGGGGAAAAGCCAAGCCTGGAGCTGTTGCAATCGGTTCAGGTAGATATTCTGAACCAGGCATATCGCGAACGGGCGTCACGCCGGGCTGAGCGAATCCTGGCAACCCTGTGGCCGACGTCAAACAGTGTGCCTGACTGGTATGGACCGGAATGGTTAAATCAGGTTCTCACCTCGGTGGGAGAGGCCTTTGATCGAACCTGTGACCGATGGCGAGGGCTGTATCGTGCGGCTTTAGTCCAGCGGGAAATCCAAAATCGAATCATCGGTGATGCGTCGCAATCCCAAAAAGAAAAAGATGGCGCCCGGATGCGTCGCAAGGAAGCTGAATCCCAGATTGATTTGTTGATCAGTACTTCGGATGTACGCCAGTCAGATTTTTACAGCTATCGGTATTTTGCAAGCGAGGGGTTTCTGCCTGGGTACAGCTTCCCCAGATTGCCGATTTCAGCCTTTATTCCGGCTCGTCGTAACCGACAACCGGATGAATTTCTCTCGCGACCCCGATTTCTGGCGATTTCGGAATTTGGCCCCCGGGCCATTGTCTATCACGAAGGCTCACGGTACGTTATTAACCGGGTTTTACTCTCAGCCAGAGATGACGAACAACAAGATCTGCTACCGACCAGCCGTGCGAAACAATGTACAACGTGTGGCTATCTGCATCCCATTCAGGGACAACAGGCTGGGGCCGATGTGTGCGAGCGATGCGGGGCAATGCTCGGAATTGTTTTGCAACCGTTGCTCCGGTTACAGAATGTGACCACGCGACGCAGAGACCGAATTTCTTCTGACGAAGAAGAGCGGACTCGCCAGGGGTTTGAACTGATGACGGGGATCCGGTTTGCCGAGGAGCATGGCCAGCCGCAATTCCGGACAGCCACCGTACACCAGGATGGAACCGAACTTGCCCGTTTGACTTATGGTGACCGAGCGACAATATGGCGGATCAACCTTGGCTGGCGGCGCCGGAAAAACAAAGACCAGTATGGCTTTCTCCTGGACACCGAACGCGGGTACTGGGCCAAAAATGACGAGGAGAAGGAAGATGAACTGGATGATCCAACTTCATCCCGTAATCAACGGGTGATTCCCTATGTTGAAGATTACCGCAACTGTCTGCTCCTTTCACTGGCGGAACCTCAAGATGCCCCAACACTGGCATCACTCCAATCGGCGCTCCGACGGGCAATCCAGACCTGCTATCAGCTCGAAGAAAACGAACTTGCGGCGGAAGCCCTCCCGAATGCAGGTGAGCCACGGCTTATCTTGTTTTATGAATCGGCTGAAGGTGGGGCTGGGGTGCTAAAGCAAATTTTGGATGACCCCAAAGCTCTGGCGCGTCTGGCCACTGAAGCGCTCACGATTTGCCACTTTGACCCGGTGACCGGCGATGATCTGCGGCGCAGCCCTCGTTCCCGAGAAGATTGCGAAGCGGCTTGTTACGATTGTCTAATGAGTTATCACAATCAGACCGACCATCGGCTACTGGATCGGATGACCATCAGGTCAATTTTGCAACAGTTACAGTCATCCGGGGTTCAATCTTCCCCAAGATCAAAAACCCGGAACGAACATCTTGAAACCTTGTTGAACCTGGCTCAATCCGAACTGGAGCGTTCGTGGCTGACTTTTCTCCAGGATCGGGGTCATCGCTTACCTTCCAAAGCCCAGATTTATCTTGAGACGTGTCAGACCCGGCCTGATTTCCTGTATGAAGAACAGCGGGTCGCGATTTATGTTGATGGTCCGCACCATGATTTCCCCGAACGCCGCCAGCGAGACCTGACCCAAACCGAATGCCTGGAAGACCGGGGCTACACGGTGGTACGGTTTGGCTTGCGCGATGACTGGGCAGCTCTGGTTGAGCAGTACCCGTCTGTGTTCGGAAAGCCAGGTTAGGGTTCCGGGTTTTCGGAAGGGATAAGGGATGAGGGATGAAAAAATTACCTTGTCACCTGGTCATCTTGTCAGGATTTAGGATTCAGGGTTTCAGGTGTAGGTTTTTGATTTCATCCTGGAAGGATGGGGCAACGTTAGCCGGCGGTCGCTCCCTGCAGCCGAGCAACCGACCGACTACCGGTGCTCGATCCCTTCGGGATACAATCAACAACCTGTGCGTAAAAAATGAACCACCAACCACTTCACAGAGGTCACCATGGACTTTTCAGTCGGCTCGCTGGTCAAAGCACGTGGACGCGAATGGGTCATCCAACCTGAATCAACCGGAGACTGGTTGATCATGCGCCCGCTGGGTGGAACAGAAGAGGAAACAACCGGGATTTGTACTGCGCTGGAACTGGTTGAAACGGCGACGTTTGATTTACCCTCACCGGATGTTTTGGGAGATGCCGTTTCGTCCCGGTTGCTGCGTGATGCCGTTCGGCTTGGTTTTCGGGCCGGTACTGGACCATTTCGGTCGTTTGCCCGGATGGCCGTCGAACCCAGGCCCTATCAACTGGTTCCGCTCCTGCTGGCACTGAAACTGGATCCGGTTCGTCTGCTGATTGCTGATGATGTCGGGGTTGGGAAAACCATTGAAGCGGCGTTGATTGCTTCGGAAATGATTGCACGCGGCGAAATCACCCGGATGGCGGTGTTATGCCCACCTCACCTGGCCGAACAGTGGCAAAGTGAACTCCGTGATAAATTCCATATCCAGGCCGAACTGGTCCTGGCAAGCACGGCACCACGGCTCGAACGAGACTGTCTGGTAGGACAATCGCTGTTTGAACTGTACCCGTTTGTGGTGGTTTCCACTGATTTCATCAAGTCTGATCGCCACCGGGAAGAATTCTTGAGAACCTGCCCCGAATTTGTGATTGTGGACGAAGCCCATACCTGTGCTTCCGGGATTGGCAATCGCGGTGGACGCCACCAGCGGCACCATCTGATCAAGAAACTGGCTGCCGACCTGACCCGGCATATCATTTTGGTCACGGCCACCCCGCACAGCGGAAATGAAGATGCCTTTCGGTCGCTTCTGGCGCTGTTGAATCCAGAGTTTGCCAATCTGCCCGAAAACCTGTCAGGTCGTGAGCATGAAGCATCACGGCGAAAGCTGGCCGCGCATTTTGTCCAACGGCGACGCGGGGATATTCGCCACTACATGCAGGAAGACACGCCGTTTCCAAAGCGGCTTGAAGACGAAGAGAGCTATCACCTGTCACCTGACTATCGCAAATTGTTTGACCGGGTGCTTGAGTATGCCCGTGAGACGGTGCTGGAGCCAGAGAGTTCGCAACACCGACAGCGGGTTCGGTGGTGGTCAGCACTGGCGTTGCTCCGGGCCCTGGCTTCAAGTCCAGCGGCGGCAGCGGCGACACTCCGAACCAGGGCCGCCGCCCTGAGCGCTGAAACCGTTGAGGAAGCTGACGAACTGGGTCGCCGCACCGTGCTTGACCTTGACGACGACGAGCAGGCCGAACGGATAGATGTTTCGCCAGGCTGCGATTTGGAGCTGGCGGATGATGAGACGGCCAAAAACCGGCGCCGACTCCAGGCGATGGCACGTGAGGCTGATGCACTGGCGGGTGAGAAAGACGAAAAACTCAAAGGCATCGCCCGAATCATTAAAACTTACCTGGACAAAGGCTTTCGACCAATTTTGTTTTGCCGGTTTATCGCGACGGCTGAGTATGTGACCGAAGAACTTCGCCGGCGGCTTCCGAAACAGGTTCAGGTCATGGCCGTGACTGGAAATCTGCCACCTGCCGAACGTGAAGCCCGTGTGGCTGAACTCGCGGCGCACCCACACCATGTGCTGGTTTGTACCGATTGTTTGAGTGAAGGCATCAACTTGCAAGAGCACTTTGATGCCGTGATTCATTATGATTTGTCGTGGAATCCAACCCGCCACGAACAACGCGAGGGGCGGGTTGACCGTTATGGTCAGGCCAAACCCCAGGTCCGGGCGTTGACTTATTATGGGACTGATAACCAGATTGACGGAATCGTGCTTGACGTTCTGTTGCGCAAACACAAGGCGATCCGCAGCAGTTTGGGTATTTCCGTCCCCGTACCGATCAATACCAATCAGGTCGTGGAAGCCATCTTTGAAGGGTTGCTCTTGCGTGGTCACGGTACCCGCACTCCGGCTCAACAGCTTTCCTTTTTTGACGATGAAGCCTTTAAACCCCAACTCAACGCCTTCCACACGGAGTGGGAAGCCGCCAAAGAACGGGAAGAAAAGCGTTCCCGAACGCTCTTTGCCCAGGATTCAATCAAAGTCGAGGAAGTCAAAGCCCAGCTTGATGCCGTCCAGGCCAGCATTGGTGCCGGAGTGGATGTGGAACGCTTTGTCCGGGATGGGTTTCGGTTACACAAAGCGACCGTTTCGGCCAATTCGGCCAATGGCCACACCCGGATTGACCTTTCCGAAATTCCACGTGGGTTGCGGGATGTGCTGGGTGACGCCAAAAACCTCAATCTGGCGTTCAGATTACCGGTTGATGAAGGCGTGACCTAT
>DAOQNB010000305.1:0-6900 GCA_035335845.1 Acidobacteriota bacterium
ACTCCGGCAAGAGACCCGCAAACCGATAAGCATACCCCAGTTCCCAATGTGCCTCGGCCAGATTTGAATTGGTGGCCATCACTTCGCGCAAGAGCGGAACCGCCTTTTCAACCTGATTGGTATCGGTAAACGAATTGGCCATAAAGATCCGGGCTTCAATCTGGTGTGGGTTGATTGACAGCGCTTTTTCATAGGCTTTGATTGCTTTGGCATATTCTTCGCGCCCGCCAAACAGTTTCGAAGCACTCCCGTTTAACGCCCGCCCAAGATGGGCCCAGGCAAGCGCGTAGTTCGGGTCAATTTCAATGGATTTTTCAAACATCCGGGCGGCGGTTGAATAATCATTGGTGACGTACAAATTGACGCCCTTGAGGAAGTATTCATAGGCCTTTGGATCCCGAGGAATTTCACTGGCCAGTCGTTCTGATTCCCCTGGTGTCAATTGCAACCTCAATTCTGAGATGAGTTGTTGCGCCACAAGGTCCTGGACCGTGAGCAATCGCTCATACTTGACGTCTATCGTGTCCTGCCACAGGCTGGTATTACTTGTTACATCAACCAGTTGCACTGTGATCCGCAAATCTTTTCCATCACACAGAAAGCTGCCGGTGAGGAGTGTATCAACATTGAGTTCGCGAGCTATTTGCTGCGGATCAATGACCTGATTGCGATATTTTTCGACATAGGACGACGGCCTGACGACCAGATTTTGAACATAGCCCAGTTTGGTTATCACCGCATCGGCGAGCGAAAACCCAAGAAAATCAGTTTCCGGATCTGGTTTTAAATTGCGGAACGGCAAAATAGCCAGACTCCGGGTTGGAGTCACGACTTTCGGTGGCTGGCTGGTCGAAACTGGATTGATTCGGGTTGGTACAAAATTCCAGATCAGAGTAGCCAGGAGTAGTATCGAAAGGATTCCGACGATCATTCGTTGGCGTTGATTTTGGTCTTCCAGTTGCCCGGTTCGGGTCAGATGACCACCTCCTGGGTCAGTAATCTCGGGCAATATCTGTTTTTGGGTTGGCGGGGCGGCGTCAGGAACAAGCGTTGTGTCGTGCTCACCAAACAGCACAATCGTATCAAGCGGATCCTGAACCACGACGGTTTTGAGTTCCAGAGCCTGAACCAGATCATCGCTGAAATCACGGGCACGCTGATACCGCCGTTTGGAATCGTAGGCCAGGGCTTTCAAAATCACCAAATCAATCGCATTTGGAAGATCAGAGACCAGTTGTGACGGCTGGGTGAGGATACTATCCCGTTGTAATTTATAGAGTTGAACCGCTGATTGGGCGGCAAATGGGCGTTTACCGGTCAAGAGTTCATAGGTAATGACCCCTAGCGTGTAAATATCGCTCATGGCCGAAACCGGCTCACCCTTGAGTTGCTCGGGTGACATGTAGGCAATCGTTCCAACCAGCATCGAACTGGCTGAGGTATCAACCGAAAGCTCTGAGTTCTCAACCCGTGCAATTCCAAAATCAATAATTTTGATTTGCTCCTCGCCATCATCCATGGTCTGAAGCATAATGTTTTCGGGTTTCAGATCCCGATGATAGATTCCTTTTTCATGAACCGCAGTCAGGGCTTTGGCCATTTGCTGCACCAGGTTTTTGACTCGCTCTGGTCCAATACCACCTTCTTTAATGATTGATCGAAGTGATTTCCCTTCAACAAATTGCATTGCCAGGTACGGTTTCCCATCCGGCATTTCGCCGGCGTCGAGCACACCCACAATACCGGGATGATCAATGCGGGCCAGGGCTTCGATTTCCTGGCTAAATTTGGTCCGAGCCCATTCATTTTTGATGGATTCTTCGAGCAAGACTTTGAGGACCACTGGTTTGGACAAGAGGTGTTTATCACGTGCCAGATACACCACACCCAACCCGCCACGCCCAAGCTCTTTTTCAACCAGATACCGATTATTGACCAACTCTCCGAGATATTGATCTGGTGCAGGTTCTGGTTGCTGAGTCCTGGATGGGACAACGGTGTTGGACCGAAGTGTATTACTCTGACGGTCTTCTTCTGTGGCCATATCACCCAAATGCCGAATTGTTAAAAGGGAATTAAATCCAGGATTCATTTTCCGTGATTCCAGTTCGGTTTGGCAATCTATTCCATTGAAAAGTGGCCCGTCTTCAATCGTGGACAACGATGGATCTGTTGTATTCATAGGTTGGTCTTCTGAAGTCAAGTGCATATCAAGCAATTGGGAATTGAGTTGACTCTTCCGAATCAAAACAAAGTTTGGCTGCTTGAGCGCAATCACTGAAATTCAAAGGTTCTCACCTCTTTCACAGAAGGAATACGAGTGCATTTGGTGTGCCGAAAGATTCCAGGTGCACCGTTTCTAATATGTAAAACACTGATTAAGAAGAAGTTGTTATTAATATGAAAATCCAGGTCTGGTTTCTGAAACCCTGATTGACTCAAACTGTGCCAGGCAGGTGGCAGTCTGTCGCCCAACTGCAGCAACTTATTTTGATCAGGAACAACCTTCTTTTCTTTTTTCCAATGGCAAAACCACATGACTGAAATTCTTCTCACTATCGAATCCTCAATCGCGACCATCACTTTGAACCGCCCTGAGAAATTCAATGCCCTGGCGGGCGACATGCGTGAGCAATTACTGAGCGCGATCCGAACTGTCCGGGATGATGAAGCGGCACGAGTTCTGATCATAACTGGCGCTGGGAAAGCCTTTTGTGCTGGTGGTGATGTCCTCGCCATGTATCAAACCCAGCAAGAGAATCAGGTGGATCGCATTTCAAGCTGGTTGGAACTGGGCGGGGACATTGTGCAATCGTTGAGGCACCTTCCCAAACCAGTGATTGCCGCTGTCAACGGTGTGGCGGCTGGAGCTGGCTGTAACCTGGCACTGGCCTGTGATGTACGGTTTGCTTCGGAAAAAGCCAGTTTTAGCCAGGCATTTGTCCGACTTGGGTTGCATCCTGATTGGGGTGGGAGCTTTTTCCTGCCGCAACTCATCGGAACTGCGCGTGCGGCGGAACTGATGTTTACCGGGGATGTAGTAGATGCCCAAACTGCCCAAACGCTCGGATTGGTCAATCGAGTGGTATCACCTGACGAGTTACTGCCTCAGGTAACCGAATTTGCCCGCCGATTAACCACGTTTTCGGCTGAATCACTGGCTGAAATCAAAGAGTCACTCTATTCAGTGACTTCGCTGGCAGAAGCCGTCCGTCGTGAACGTGACGTCCAGCTCAAACTTTGGGCATCGGAGAGTTCACGTGCCCGAATCAGCGATTTTGTCGAGCGAAGAAAAGTAAAGTAGCGGATTTTGTCCAGACTTTTTTCAACCCACCGGCATCAAACAACGCGAACTGAACAAACAATTGCATAGTCTGCAAAAATAGGTAAGGAGTGGATTTATGACTACCGAAAACACCTTTGCCCGTGGGGGTCGTGTTGTCTTCATGACGGCCTGCACTCTGATCTGCCTGCTCGCGGCAACTTCGGGAATCCCGATTGGCGTACTGGCAAATGCTGAAAAATCAAATACTTCCAAAAAATCATCAGCTCGTGTCCTTTCTGAAGAACAACGAATTGTGCATCTGCTCAATCGCCTGGGCTATGGCCCCCGGCCTGGAGATGTTACGCGTGTTCAACAACTGGGCATCAATGCGTATATTGATTCACAACTCCATCCAGAGCGCATTGCCGACACGACTGTGGAACGTCGGCTGGCGGAGTTTAAAACCCTCACGTTGACCCAAACCGAACTGATGGAAATCGAGAAGGAAAGCCGTGAATTTCGCAACCAGATTGTCAAACAGGGAATCAAGCGCGATGAAAACGGCAAAATTGATCCAGAATCAATTTCTCCTGAAGCTCGGGAAATGCTCCAGAATCGAATGGAATCTGGCGAAATGAATGCCCGTGAAATTCCCCGCGAACTCCAGGAAGCCAAGCTCTTGCGGGCGGTGTATAGCGAACGTCAGCTCCAGGAAGTTCTGACCGATTTCTGGATGAATCACTTTAACATCTTTATTGGTAAAGGGTTGGATCGAGTCTTTCTGACCAGTTATGAACGCGACACCATCCGGCCTCATATTTTCGGAAAATTTGAAGACCTGCTGACGGCGACGGCTGAAAGCCCGGCCATGATGTTTTATCTTGATAACTGGCAATCGGTTGACCCAAACATGAAGCTGCCTGATATGAGCCAGCTTGGAAAGCGTCAGAACAAAGGTGCTTTTGGAAAAGGAAGGAACCGCCGGCTGTTCCAAAATGGTGGCAATCGTCAGGCTGAGATGCCGGATCCAGAAAAACTCCAGGCGCTCCAGAACCAGTTGAAAAATCGAAAGTTTGGGCTCAATGAAAACTATGCCCGCGAACTGCTTGAACTCCACACGCTTGGGGTTGACGGCGGATATACCCAAAAGGATGTCACCGAAGTCGCCCGATGTTTTACTGGTTGGAGCATCAATCGTCCGTTGAATGGCAACCGCATGAAAAAGATGGGCCTTGGTGGCGGAGAGCCCGGGACCTTTATTTATCGTGATCTGACTCATGATAAAGGTGAAAAGTCAGTGCTTGGGACCACAATTGCTGCTGGTGGCGGGAAAAGCGACGGTGAAACCGTGCTCCATATGCTGGCCACACATCCATCAACTGCGAAATTTATCTCGACCAAACTGGCTCGCCGGCTGATTGCCGACCAGCCTCCATCCCGTGTTGTTGATGCTGCGGCTGCGACCTTTAAGCGCACGGGTGGTGATTTGCGGGAAGTCGTGAAAACGATCATTTCTGCTCCGGAATTTTTCTCTGCCGAAGCCTATCGCGCCAAAGTCAAAACGCCACTGGAACTGGTGGCCAGTTCATTGCGGGCGACCGATGCTGACATTCAACGAACAACCCCGATGATCATGGTTTTGCGACAGTTAGGAATGCCGCTCTATGGCTGGCAGCCACCAACCGGATATCCAGACACGGCTGATCATTGGGTTAACACCGGTGCCTTGCTCAACCGTCTCAATTTCAGCCTCGCACTGGCTGGCAACCGCATTCCAGGGGTCAAAGTCAACCTTAACGAACTCACCAGCGGCGCCCGCACCCCGGAAGCTGAACTCAACACGCTGATTAAGTACTTCCTTTCAAACGATATTTCCGCCCAAACGCGCAATTCGATCCTTGAAGGTCTCAATCAGGTCAATACTCCTTCCTCTGATATGACTGAACCATCCGACCCGGATGAACCACCAATGATGCGTGGCAAAAACAAAGGCGAGAAGCCCTTTGGAAAAGGCCGCGGCAAAGGACAACTGGAACTGGCTTCGCTCGTGAAAAATGGCGGACCGCTTTCTGAGACTGCCCAACTGACCGGGTTGATTCTTGGTTCGCCGGAATTTCAACGTAAGTGAGCTGTGGCAAGTAGCGAAGTAGCGAAATAGTGAGCAGGACTTATCGAAAACCCGGAACCCGGAACCCGGAACCCGGAAGGAGAAATTGCCATGATGACACGTCGAAACTTTATTCAAACGGCTGGGCTTGGGGTGGCTGCGATTGGAACATCATCGTTGATGCCCAACATCTTGACTGGATTTTCCGGCTCGGTTTCAGCCGATGCAAAAACCAAAACATCATCAAAAGTGCTGGTGTGCCTCTTCCAACGTGGCGCAGCAGATGGATTGAATATCGTGGTGCCGTTTACTGAGAGAAGCTACTATGACCTGCGGCCAACGCTTGCGATTCCAGAGCCAAAGAGCGGCAACCCCAAAGCGGCGATCAACCTGGATGGCAAATTTGGCTTTCATCCGACGTTGGCACCGTTAAAACCCTATTTTGACAAGGGACAGTTGGCTGTGATCCATGCGGCTGGATCACCCGACGCGACCCGTTCTCATTTTGATGCCCAGGACTATATGGAATCAGGAACTCCGGGGCGAAAAAGCACCACTGATGGCTGGTTAAACCGCTATCTGGCGGCATCGGTTGAACCGGGAGACACGCCGTTTCGAGGTGTTGCCCTGACCCAGTTGACACCGCGCTCGATGCAGGGGGCTGCCGATGTCGTGGCGATGGCCAACATTGGAAGCTTTAACCTGCGCGCCGGGAGCAACTCGTCCGTCAAGTCCAGCTTTGAGGAAATGTATGCTCAGTCAGCCACTGATGCCCTGCGCGGAACTGGACACGACACATTTGATGCGGTGAACTTTTTGCGCAAAGCCAATCCTGAGCAATTCAAAGTTGAAAATGGTGCCGACTACCCACGTGGTGAACTCGGCAATAGCCTGCGCCAGATTGCCCAACTCATCAAAGCCGATGTTGGCCTTGAGGTGGCATTTGCTGAAATGGGTGGCTGGGATACCCATAATAACCAGGGAGACCCCGGCAATGGTCAGGGTGTCGGTCGGTTGTCACGTCTGCTCCGGGATTTTGGAGGCTCGTTGGCGGCGTTCGCTCAGGATCTTGGCCCCCGAATGCAGGACGTGGTGGTCCTGACCATGACTGAGTTTGGCCGCACGGCACGCCAAAATGGCACCGGCGGGACCGATCACGGACATGCTTCGTGTATGTTTGTGCTGGGTGGTCCAGTCAAAGGTGGCAAAGTCTATGGGCAATGGCCTGGATTGGGCGCCAATGACTTATATGAAGGCCGCGATCTGGCAGTCACGACTGATTTTCGCGATGTCGTTGCCGAGGTTCTCACCCGTCACATGGGCGCACGCAACCTTCGGTCAGTGCTGCCGGGATACACGGTGAATGAAAAAAATTTCAGGGGCCTTTTATAAAAAAAGATGAAAATTGGTGACGGTGCTTAGTGATTGGTGTTTAGTGCTTGGTGCTTGGTGCTTTGGAACCAAATATCTTCGAAGAACCAAGAACCAAGAACCAGGAACCAGGAACCAGGAACCAGGAACCAGGAAC
>DAOQNB010000306.1:0-6881 GCA_035335845.1 Acidobacteriota bacterium
ATTCTTCATTCTCAATTCTTCATTCTCAATTCTTCATTCTCAATTCTCAATCCTTCCACAGTCCCCAGAGTCTTACCGTCCCATCATAGCTGCAGGAAATGGCATGGCGGTCGCCAGGCAGGAAGGCGACTTTATAGACTTTGTCTTTGTGGCCCATACAGCAGGCCAGTTCCTGACCTGAAGCCAGATCCCACAAGCGGATGGTGCGATCTTCACTGCCGGAAAGCGCCTGCGTGCCATCAGCCGAAATCGCGACGCTGGTGACATAGTTGCCGTGGCCCAAAAAGCGGGCGGCTTCACGGCCTTCGACCAGATCCCACAGGCGCAACGTCGTATCCTGACTGCTCGAAATTGCTTTGGTTCGGTCTGGGGAAATGGCCACGCCGCTCCCGATTGGGGTGGCTTTGCCTTCCAGGCGTCGCATGCGCTGCTTGGTTTCACCTCCGGAATGACCGGGGTGAGAGTCACCTCCAAGGACCCGCCGTCCATCAATTGAGACCCGAACGCTGATTGCTTCTGGCCGGGCGGCATCTGAGAGGAGGGATTGAACTTCCTGTCCAGCTTCCAGATTCCATAAGTGCAGGTCACCGCTCAGGCCAATTGAGAGCGCAAATGATCCGTTTGAAGCAAAGACGATATTGGCAACATTATCAATATGACCCTGCATGCGGTGGAGTTGGACCCGGTTCTCCAGATCCCACAGGCATAAACTGCTGTCCTGACTTCCTGACAATAATTGCTTTCCATCGGGTGAAAAGGCCAGGGCGGTAACCTGCTGATGGCCAGCGAGCCGATTTTGCTCCTGGCCAGTCGCCAGGTCATAAATTCGGATTGCCTCATCTGTGCCGCTCACTGCCACCAAACAACTATCCGGTGAAAACACGGCGCAACGGTAGGGAAAAATCCGCCGGTTGCCAAAAGCGCTGATTTCTTTTCCAGTTTCCGTTTCGAGCAAGGCGATGGTTTTATCCTGTTTCGCTGAAACAAAGTGGCGACCATTTGGAGCAAAGGCAATGCTGGTAACCGCTGAATGGCCGGTAAAGCGTCGGATTTCACCCACCACCGCCGGCAAATCAAGTGCCATGACAGCCGGTGTTGCTGGTTCGAGGGGAAGTGGGGCTGGCGCCTCACCTGACGGCGCTGGTTGTGGTTCATCCTGCTGAACCAGGATGGGTGGAGGCTCAGGTACTGGTGCTGGCTCAGGTGACTGGTTTTCAAGGGACTCCAGGTCTGATTCCTGAACGGCCTGGATGGTGTCGGACGAATCAACCACCGCAAAAAGCTGGTCTTCAAATTGTTTGGCATCCCACGGCCCGGTGAAGGAAATCGGGAAGACCGTCTCTTCGGTGGTTTTATTAAAGTTCGGGACTGGCTCTGAGGGGATTGGCACTGGCGAGACCAGCGGCGCCGTGTGATCAGGAACTGGGGGCATGGTCGGAGGTACATCAAACAACACGACCCGCGATGGTAAATTGGGAGTGAGTTGAGATGGGATCTCGGTTCGAACCGTGGCCGGCTCCAGCAAAATCGGGGCGGTTGGCGGCGAATGAAGTGTTGGTTGGGTTATCTGGCCAGAGTGCGTTTGGACTGCTGCTGGCTGAGGTAAAAACATAACCGGGTCCGCTTCAGACGATTTTTCCGCTGAAGCTGAAGATTCAGAAGCCGGGCTGGCCACCTGGCTTGACAAAAACAACTGTCGTTGATGGTGCGTGATCCGGATCAGTTCATCCGCAAATTCTTCGGCTGTTGGTCGCAACGTTGATTGTTTCGAGAGGGCGCGAAAGATCAAAGATTCAATCTCAATTGGGATTTCAGGAACGTACTGGCGCAACGACGGCGGTGGATCATTGGCCTGCATCCACATCACAGCGACCAGATCTCCGTCTTGTGATTCAAAGGGAAGCCGGCCACTGAGCATTTGATACATCATAATCCCCAGGCTATAGACATCAGACCGTCCGTCATAGGGTTTGTTCCGAACGCGCTCAGGCGCCATATACTCTGGCGTTCCCATCACAATCCCGGCGCCGGTCAGACTCCGGCCACTGACGTTGGCGGCTGAACCCGAGAGTTTGGCAATCCCAAAATCGAGGACCTTCACCACTTCGCCGCGTTTGGTTTGGTGGAGGTAGATATTATCTGGCTTGATATCGCGGTGAACAATCCCGGCAGAATGGGCTTCGGCCAGCACATCACAGACTGGAACGATGATTTCTGTCGCCCGTTGAAGAGAAAGGCTGCCTTTTTCGCGCAATTCATCAACCAGCAATCGTCCATCGAGCAATTCCATGACCAGATAGGCAAAGCCATCAGCGGTGATGCCAAAATCGAGGATTGAAATGGCATTTGGATGGTCAATCCGGCAGGTCGAGACCCCTTCGAGTCGAAAGCGTTCCAGCTCTTCGGCGGTGGCATTACTGACATTGGCATGCAGGATTTTGACGGCAACGGCCCGGCCCAGCCCAAGATGAATCGCCCGATAGACAATACCAAACCCACCCAGGCCAATTGGGGCTTCAAGACGGTATTTCCCGTCCAGCACAGTTCCAGATGGTTGATCAATGGTGCCCAGTGACATCGAACTCACCCAACGAAGACAACAAGAAAATCAAAACCAGTGTGCCTGGTCAAGGTGCAGGTGGTTTTGATTTGGGATTTCCTGGAAAATGATTCGGAGGACCGGATCTTCATTCTGAATCACAGATGGCGGTTGAAACAAGCGAAAAGTGACGTGCTCCGGGTTCCGGGTGCTTGATCTCCTTCGGGTCTGTGGTTGCGCGTCAATGATAATCAGTTTTCCGGTTCTGGTTTTCCACGTCAAATCAACAGAGGGAAGGAACTTATGACGAAATTGATGATGGTTGCGGTCATTGTGATGAGCTGGAATTTCTCAGTTCAGGCTCAAACCGGGATCAAGCTGCCAAAGGGAATCCCAGTTTTGGTGGATGGACAGGTCGCGACTGGTGAATGGGATGATGCCACGGAAATCAAAATTTCCGATCAAATTACCCTCGCTGCAAAAGTCAGCGGTGACTTTATCTTTTGAGCTGTCAAATATCCCAACCCAACCTATTTTGGGGTTGATCTCTATGTCAAGTCGGCGAATAGTCAGTTGGTGAATCTCCATGCCTCGGCCAAACTTGGTGAACGCGAACTCAAAGATGGAACATGGCCGGACTGGGTGTGGTGGAATAACCGGGGCTGGGTGGCGAACACTTCGCGGGGGATTGCTTTTGAACGGCGGGAATTTCTCCCGGATGAAATCAAAGAATTTCAAATTCGCCGCTCACGGTTTCCAGGGAAGGTCTGGCGGGTACGACTTGAGGTTCACACCAATCGAACCATTGGCTTTCCTGAAAAGGCTGAGCCAAATAATCCAGAGACATGGTTGAAGTTCAAACTGTAGATCTGAACAGATCAAGGCACGATGTCGGTGACGCGCTGGCATAAATGGTAATTTTTTTGAGGACTCGCTTTTATAAAAATTTAAAAATTGGAGACACAATCCATGTCCTGGTTCGATGTTCTGTTTGGAAAGCAACTTGCTTCGCATGAAGAGGAAGAGCAACGAGTTGGAACCATCGCTGCCATTCCAATGCTGGGTCTGGATGCCCTTGGGTCGGCTGCTTACGGGCCGGAAGCCGCCTTGACATTGCTCTTACCGCTCGGGGTTCTCGGCCTGAGTTACATCCTGCCAATTACCCTGCTGATCGTTTTTTTGTTGTTTGTGGTGTATTTGTCATACCGGCAGACCATTGCTGCCTATCCGACTGGCGGTGGTAGCTACACAGTCGCCCGGCGGAATCTGGGGGTGAAATTTGGCTTGCTGGCAGCCGCAGCCCTCTTGCTGGACTATGTTCTGGTGGTGGCTATCGGAATTTCAGCCGGAGTTGGGGCGCTGGTTTCCGCCTTTCCTTCGTTCCAACCATACACATTGACCCTCTGTCTGGCGATTTTGGGGTTGATTGCCTTTGTGAATCTGCGAGGCGTTCGCGAATCAGGAATGGCGTTTATCCTCCCAACCTACCTGTTTGTAACCATGATGTTTGTGGTCATTGCGATTGGGATCGTAAAAACGCTGGCCAGCGGAGGCCATCCGACGGCAGTTGCTCCCACGCCTCACCTCCACGCGACCCTGGGCACGGCGAGTTTATGGCTGCTGATTCATTCATTTTCAAGCGGATGCACGGCGATGACGGGCGTTGAAGCGATTTCAAACGGTGTTATGGCATTTCAGGAACCGCGAGTCGTCAAGGCGCAACGGACCCTGACCGCCGTCATTATCATTCTGACCGTTCTGCTGATTGGGATTGCCTTTCTGGTGCGGGCATATGGAATCGGTGCGACGGAGCCGGGTTCGAAGGGCTATGAAAGTGTACTGTCGCAACTTGTGGCAGCCGTCATTGGACGCGGTTTTTTCTATTATGTGACGATTGGCGCCATTTTGAGTGTGCTGGCACTTTCAGCCAACACTGGATTTGCTGACTTTCCCCGACTGTGCCACATCATTGCCCAGGGAGGCTATCTGCCCTATTCCTTCGCCTCGCGTGGGAGACGACTGGTGTACTCGCAAGGAATTTATGTCTTAACGGCGCTGGCAGCCTTCCTGCTGATTCTGTTCGGAGGCGTGACTGATCGGCTGATTCCACTTTTTGCAGTCGGTGCGTTTCTCGCTTTTACCCTTTCGCAGGCAGGAATGGTCGTTCACTGGTGGCGACTGAAAGGGAAGTCCGCCTGGTTGAATATGACCATCAATGGAGCGGGCGCTCTGGCGACCGGAGTGACGCTGTTTGTGGTGTTGATTGCCAAGTTTACAGAAGGCGCCTGGGTGACGTTATTTCTGATTCCAGCCATGCTGTCGGTATTTGCCGCCGTGCGTCGGCATTACCATTCCGTAGCGCTTGAAGTAAGTTGCCCTCGACCGCTGGATGTGTCTGATTTGCGTGACCCGGTGGTGATTGTTCCGATTCGGGAATGGAACAAGATGGCCCACAAGGCGCTCCGCTTTGCCTTAAAGCTCTCGCCTGACATTTTCGGGGTGCAGATTCGGGCAGCCGAACGGATGGACGACCTGAACAGTCAGTGGAAACAGTTTGTTGAAGATCCGGTAAGCCGCGCCGGGTTGCCAGTGCCGCACCTGGTTGTGTTGGAATCGCCATACCGGCGCACGCTCAACCCGCTGGTGGATTATGTTTTGGAAATGCGGGATCGGTATCCTGACCGGCAGATTGCGGTGTTGATTCCGGAGTTAGTCGAATTTCGCTGGTATCATTATTTATTGCACAACCAGCGCGCCCAGGTACTGAAAGCGTTGTTGTTGCTCAAGGGCGGCCAGCGGGTAATCGTCATCGCCGTGCCGTGGCACCTTTCAGCGTGAGGGGACAACCCAAATGCGTTGATTTGAAAGCGCAATGACATCAAGAGGGGGTCAACTCACAGTTGGTTTATCAATCAGGCGTAGATCAACCGCCCCTTTGGTTCCGGAATCGGACGCCCAAGCTCTCTCGCAGTTTCAATCCATTCGCGGATGATCACTTCAGCATTGGTTACAGCCTCGGTGTAGGTCGCCCCATCAGCCATACAGCCAGGAAGTTCCGGGACTTCGACCAGGAATGCCTGATCATTCTCACTCCAATAAATGATCATTTCGTAACGGGGTTGATTGGTCATTCTGGCTCACTTCCGGGGTCAGGATCCCAAAATGCAGAAAAGTTCAGAGTTCAGTCTTCAGCTTGTCTATTGTGTGCTGTAAAGCCAGTGCAAGGATGCCACAAATTTTCAATGAAATAGTGAAACTATTGATCTACAGAGATTTACATCAGTGAAATCATCCGGACAAGCCCTGTCAAAGTCATATTCTCCGCCATCAAGTCGTGTGGAATGAGCAGGTATTTCCACGGTTTTCCTTGATATGTCGCTGCATGTTCGGAAGCGTGACGACACCACTCAGTGGCTGCATCGCGCTTGGCGATAACTTGAGGGTCTTCCATTTCATTGCGAGCTTTGCACTCCACGAGATAGATGCAATCAGTCGTTTCGGCAACAAAATCAGGTTGATATTCCAGGTGGTCAAATTCCCAGCGATAGAAAATCTGGAACTGTCCTTTGGCTGGTTTCAACCATTTCAAACTGTCACGGTCCAGAATGATGGCTAATTTTCGCTCTGAATCAGATTGAAACTTCTGGATTGGGTAGAGACACCGATCAAACCCCCCAAACAAATATTTCGCCATATTGCTTTTGTCAGATGGTGATAGGCGAAAATCAAGCACTTGCTCGTTGGCTCTAAGGGTGAAGGCACTTTTTTTCAACTCAGTAAAACCACGATTGATTTTCACTTCATATTCGACCGCTTCTTCCCAGTAATGTTCTTGCATTTGGGTATGCACAAACCGGGCAATGTGTTTTTGATAGTAGCGGAGCACTTTATGAATATCTTCTTCTGGGAGATAGGCTTGGAAGTGGCGAACAACCTGTGACGCCAGGTCATAGAGAAAGTCGGCATGGGTGTCATAATCAACATCGTCAAAATCCATCAATTCTTTGACGATGTAGTCTTCCAGCCGTACTTCATCAATTCCATCTCCGCCTGTGCTGATGATTTCTATCTGGCTGGTCCGAAGGTGCTGAATCCACAAATTGCTTGAAACTGGCTGATAGTTGAGCGTGTCCAGTTCCAGCGTGAATGGGCGAAACCCTGACCGAATTTCACCTTTCGGGACAATCAAAATGCGTGGAATATCAATTGTCTGTTGGATGATCAATTCAGTTGCTTTGGCAACCACGGCACTGACATCTATCGGGGTGGCCATTCCTTCAAATTGCAATTGAGTCGGTTGGGCCAGATTGGTGACTTCCTGAACAATTCTTTCCTGAAACTG
>DAOQNB010000307.1:0-6877 GCA_035335845.1 Acidobacteriota bacterium
GATGACTTACAGGTCATTTCAACGGACAATGGTCAGTTGAAATGACCTGTAAGTCATCCATCTTTAACCCTTTCCATAATTCTGCCTGGTTCCATTTTTCCCGAAGTGGCGGGGTCATGACATATTTGGCACCATCAAAACCCGGCTCGTCATAATTATCAATTGATAGGAACAGGTATTGTGGACAGGTTTCAGCAAACGCGAGAATACCACGGTCGCGGGCTTCCCGAACCTGGTTAAGGGCATCAGCACACGATAAATGGACAATATAGACCGGAGATTCCGCCATTTCGGCAATGGCAATCGCCCGGTGAACACCTTCAGCTTCGGCCAGGGTCGGGCGGGTGAGCGCGTGATATTTGGGGGCTGTGCGACCATCAGCCAGTGCCCGTTTGATGATTTCATTGATCACCACGCCATTTTCCGCGTGCATGCAAATCAATCCGCCTCGTTCGCCAGCGGCTGCCATCGCCCGGTAAATTGTCGCATCATCAACCAAAAAAACGCCTGGATAGGCCATAAAGAGTTTAAAGCTGGTTACACCCTCATCCATGACCTGGTGTAATTCTGGGATTCGATTGTCTTCCAGGTCAGTGCAAATCAGATGAAAGGCATAGTCAATGGCCGTTTTGCCTTCAGCTTTGGCATGCCAGGTGTCGAGTGCTTCGGTGAGGGATTGACCTTTATATTGTACGGCAAAGTCAATAATGGTGGTTGTGCCACCAAAGGCCGCTGCGATGGTTCCTGTCCGAAAATCATCGGACGAGGATGTTCCTCCAAAGGGGAGTTCCATATGGGTATGGGGATCAATCCCACCTGGAATCACCAGCTTACCACTGGCATCAATAACACAATCTGCTTCTAAATCAAGCGAAGCGCCAATAACTGAAATTTTTCCGTTTTCAATCAGAAGATCGGCTCTGTAATCGTCAACTGCCGTCACAATGCGACCATTTTTGATCAGTGTTGTCATGGGATCTCTCCGTGAAATTATTGATGGATTTAGGTTTACCGCCCCCGAGGGAAGAAGAAAAACAAATGGCTGGAATGACATCCCCGGTTGCCGGATGAGGGGAGGACCAATTCTGGAAAGAATCTTTTGTAAATGGAAAGGATATGTTAGCGTCCTGACATTCTACCCATATCAACCGCTTTCTGCATCAATCAAATCAACATTCAGTTCAGTCCACTTTCGCCTGGATAGGCAACCACTGTCCAGGAGAAAGGCTCTTAACCCGGTTCCAGAAAAAACCATTGCTTCCTGTTTGTTTTACACCTTGAGAAATAAGGAGACTGATCTATGCACCCACCATCGAGATCATGCAGATTTTTTTATCACACCCTGTTCATCCTGCTTTTCAGCTTTTCTTTTCAGCCATTGCCAGCTTTTGCCTTTGAAGGAAAAATCCTTGATGCTCCTGCCCTGGGTTTTTCAGTGTTCAGTCAAAACCAGGACCGATTGACGGTCGAGGAAAAACGAGCCTATGACAAAGGATATGGCCTTGGCCGGGATGACTATCGAGCCAATCGGAGCCCTGATTATCAACGCCACCGGCGTGAATTTACGCCTCGATATGAAACCATATTTAATGAAGGATATTCAGATGGATACGAAGCCCAGCGAGATAAGGAAAGTGGATATACCAACTCACAGGGCGATGCCTATGAAAATGGATTTAAACGAGGGAAGCAGGATTACCGGGTAAACAACAAATCCGACTATCGTCGGTACCGGGATGAATATTCCAGCCAAACTGAAACTTATTTTAAGCAAGGGTACGAGCGCGGGTACACGGCTGAACGTGATCGGGGTGGATCAATGAATGATACGCAACGGTCCTATTATGATTTCGGCTACAAAAAAGGCCGGGAAGATGCCCAATCCCGAGCAAGCCGCAATGCGGACCGGTACCTGCGTGAGTATGACAATAAATTTGAACCATTCTTCAAAAAGGGATATGAAGATGGGTTTAATCGGGGAGGGGGAAATGCTGGAAATACCCAGATCACCGATGATCGCCGGGCCTATGATCTCGGGTATCAGCGTGGGCGTGAAGACTATCAATCCCGGCGGACTCGCAATTACCAGCGCTATGCTTCGGAATACAGCCGGATTTCTGAATCCTCATTCCGGCGGGGCTATGATGCTGGATTTGATGGTGTTTCACAAGGCGATAGCGGTGGATATTCGGGGACAGAGCGCGCCAGTTACGACAATGGATTCCAGCGTGGTAAGGATGATTATAAGGCGGGCCGGACCCGTGACTACCGCCGCTATAGCCGCGATTATGAGCGACGGTATGAAGAAGCTTATCGGCGCGGATATGAAAGCGGATATGACCAGGCGGCTGGAAATGACGAACCCTTTAAAACCCGCGAACGAGAGGTCTACCTCGAAGGCGTCGAAGTCGGCAAAACCGATTTTCGGACTGGCCGCACCAAAGATTTTCGTCGTCACAATCGGGAATATGATCGGCAGTATGAGGACTATTTCAAGCGTGGGTATGAAGAAGGCTACGAAAAAGAAGCTTCAAAGACAGGTGGAATCACCTCAAACGATCAGTCAATGTATCATCGTGGATATGGCTATGGCCAAAGTGATTATCGGGCTGGTCGGAGCAAGGACTTTCGTCGCTACCGCAATGAGTATGAGTCCAGATTTGAGTCCTCTTTTAAACGAGGGTACGAAGAAGGGTACGAAGCTGAGTCCCAAAACAATCCCACCACCCGTCCCAATGATCGCCAGGCGTATGATCGGGGGTATCAGCGTGGTGAACAGGATGTACGGAACAATATGAGTCGGCTCTATACACGATATTCCCGCGAATATGATTCACGAACCGAAGACAGTTTCAAACGCGGATATAACGATGGATACACCACTCAGAATCGCGATGACGATGGTCGGTTTCAGTTGCCAACCGATCAGGTTCAGACTCCCAAAGTGAAAACCGCCTATGATGATGGGCATAAGCTCGGAAAACAGGATCGGAAGGATGGGTTAAGTTTGGATTATCGCCGCTACCGTACCCGCTATGACAGCCAGTCTGAAAGTGATTTCAGGCGTGGATATGAAGATGGATACAATAAAGTGCCAAAAGGGCAGGGAAAGAAGCGTGATTAGGACCATCAAGTGAGTGGGTCGGATCTGCAATCGGAAGGCGAAGGGGCTGGGGCCAAGAACTGAAAACGAATTCAATCAGTTGTGTCTCAGCACTTCGCCCCAAACCCTCCGCTCAAGGTGGGCTTACTGACATCCACCCGCCGCCATTGCCGCTGCTCCCGCTGCGGTAATTTCTTCAACCGTCAGATCCTGAATATGGGTCGCCACAGCCCAGTGATGACCAAATGGGTCTGCAACAATTCCGTAGCGATCTCCCCAAAACATATCTGCCAGCGGCATGATCACGCTCGCACCAGCGTCCACTGCCTGCTGATAGGTTTCATCGGCGTTGGTCACATACACATGCAGCGAAACCGATGTGCCCCCTCGGGATTCAGGTGACAGGCTGCCCATTTCTGGAAATTCATCACACAACATCACGGGTGAATCACCGATTCGTAATTCAGCGTGCATAATTTTTTCACCATCCGGTCCCGGCATACAGCCAATAACCTCGGCGTTGAAGGCTTTTTTATAAAACTCGATGGCCTGAGCTGCATTTCGAACGACGAGATGGGGGGTAATGGTGTGAAAACCATCCGGGATTGGTTTAACTTGGGTTGACATGGAGTTCTCCTTTAGGGTCAAAAAAAATTGTGTGGAAGCCTGGATTTTTTGTTTTACGAATTGAAAAATTCGTGGCAATATGCAGTTGGTAGATAACGCGGTAATTATTACTCGGTGATAAAAATATGTCAATACCAAAAACTGATCTTCCACTTGGTCGTAAAATCTACGAAATCCGTCAGGCAAGTCACCTCACTCAAACCCAACTGGCCAGGAAAGCCCGGTTGACTCAAGGCATGATCGCCCAAATTGAAAATGGGAAGCGTTCTGTTTCTGATCGGACCTTGATTGTCCTGGCACAAACCCTGGGCAATGACTTTGGTGAGGAATGGCTCACCCCATTTGTGTCGGCATCGTCTTCAGTGGTGAATGTTGAAGGGGCGATTGCGGCAGGCAAACCTATCGAACCAATTTCCCAGCACCTGGAGCTAGCTATTCCGACCTCAATGCTTCGGCGTGGACGCGAGCACTTTGCCTTGCGAGTCCAGGGTGATTCGATGATCGAAGAGCACATCTGTGATGGCGATGTGGTGATTGCCGTCAGAACCCCAACGGCTGAAAATGGGCAGGTCGTGGTGGCGCTGGTTGATGGAAATGCCACCCTCAAGAAGTTTTACCGGCAAAAAAATACGATTGTGCTCCAACCAGCCAACCCAAATCATCCGCCGATGGTTTTTGATAAAAAAACCAATGTTGAGGTTCAAGGGGTGGTGGTTGGAATCGTTCGGAATCTCTAATTTCAACTGAACTCAATCAAAGTGTTGATCATTTCCAGGAAATGGGCCAGGTGGCCCATTTTTTGTTTTGAGCCATCAACTTTTATGCTCCAGGTGTCAAAAAGCGTGGCCTGAAAGAAGGTGGAGGCTCCCGTTGGCCACCAAGAAATTGCTTGACAGGCTACCCTGCCTAAGATAGAAGTTGAATATCATTTTCGATATGAACCTTCACGACAGATCCCTTTTCCTCTAAGTCCTGCCAGTTTTTTCTTCCCAAGCACAGGCCAGGTGACTTTTTTGGTGAGTTCCAGGTGATTTGGTTCCTTGAAGCAGGTGGTCGCAATCTCCTTTCCTTGTAACTCCGGAGCGTTGCTTTTTCCACAACTGCTCTGACAGTTTTGAGGTTGATTGCCGGTGACACACAAACTGTTATTCAGAAATTTCAGAAAATGACCTGCGCGTTCAACTCAAAAATTAGAAGCAAGCGATATCACTTCACCACGTGTAGCGGTTGATAGTGCAAGGAGTAATCCATGAATTTCATAGCTTTTTTATTTCAACAGACCGGGCATTATTTATTTCACGGGGCTTGTGCCCTGGCACTGGTTCTGATGTGTTCAACCTCGACCCTGGCCGATGAAAAACGCGGAACCCTTTCCGGTCGAGTGAGCGATGCGGCGGGCGGTGCACTGGTTGGTGCCACGGTGACGCTCCGGCAAGCCGCAGTCGGTTTTGAAGTTTCAGTCCAGACCGATAGCACCGGGAGCTTTCAATTTTCTGAGCTTCTGGCCGGTGACTATACCCTCAGTGCCAGTGCCCGTGACTATGCACTGAATTCAAAGCCCGTGACCATCAGTGACGGGGCAATCGCAACCCTGGATCTGACCCTGCAACCAGGTACGTTCTCTGAAGATATCACGGTGGTGAGCGGTTCAATTGCTGGTGTACCTGAAATCCTGCAGCGAATTCCCGGTACGGTTGATATTTTGGAGCCGAAAACCCTTCAGCAAAGCCGGCTCTTTAATTTCAACGAAGCCCTCCGCAAGGTGTCGGGCATCAATGTTCGCGATGAAGAAGGGTTTGGGTTGCGGCCCAACATTGGCATCCGGGGGTTAAATCCAACGCGCTCAACCAAAGTTCTGTTGCTCGAAGACGGTATCCCGCTGGCCTATGCGCCATATGGAGACAATGCTTCTTATTATCATCCGCCAGTGGAACGCTTTGAAAGCATTGAGGTTCTAAAGGGTTCTGGTCAAATCGTCTATGGCCCGGTCACTGTAGGCGGAGTGGTCAACTATGTCACCCCCATGCCTCCGACCAGACCAGGTGGGTCATTGATGTTGACCGGAGGAAACCGCGATTATTTCAATGGGATTGCCAGCTATGGCGGAACCTGGAGGAATACTGGTTTTTTGGTTGATTATATGCGCAAGCAAGGCGAAGGCTCGCGGGTCAATTTGCGCCACAAACTCAATGATCTGAATGTGAAGCTGGTCACCACCTTGAACGCCCGCAATTTTTTGACCTTCAAAGCCAATTACTATGGTGAAGACTCACAGGTAACCTATTCGGGGTTGACCCTCAAAGAATTTCAGGATGATCCGCGCCAGAATCCGTTCCAAAACGACGCTTTTGAAATTGACCGGTTTGGGTTTTCAGGCACCCACAACTTTCTGATTACCAGTAATTTTGTGATGAACACAAATCTTTATGGATCAATTTTTAAACGTGACTGGTGGCGACAATCGAGCAATTCCACTCAGCGCCCAAATGATGCGGCTGACCCGGATTGCGGCGGATTGCAAAACCTGAACACCGATTGCGGCAATGAAGGCCGTCTGCGTGAATATTACACCTGGGGAGTTGCCCCTCAGTTTCGGTTGAGTCATCGGCTGTTTGGGATCCGCAACGAAGCTGATTTTGGCTTCCGTGCCCACTTTGAAACCCAGGATCGGTTGCAACTCAATGGTGACTCGCCGCGGGCCCGCACTGGAATCGTCGTTGAAGATAACATCCGCAAAAACAAGGCATTCTCCGGCTATATCCAGAACCGGTTTATCATTGGCAAATTTGCGGTGACGCCGGGGGTACGCATTGAAAAAATCAACTATAAACGAACCAACAACCTGGCCAATGCCGGTGCTGGAATCACCGGCACTACGGAACTAACTCAGGTGATTCCTGGCCTGGGGGTGTCGTACACGGTCAATGACCGGACGACTCTGTTTGCCGGAGTGCATCGTGGGTTTGCCCCACCGCGAACCGAAGACATCATCAATAACACGACTGGCGGGGCGATTGAGCTGGATCCGGAATTAAGCTGGAATTATGAAGCCGGGATTCGCAGCCTTCCCATTCAGGGGCTGCGGCTGGATGCCGCCTATTTTCGGATGAATTATGAAAACCAGATTGTTCCAGCCAGTCTGGCTGG
>DAOQNB010000308.1:0-6875 GCA_035335845.1 Acidobacteriota bacterium
TTCCGGGTTCCGGGTTCCGGGTTCCGGGTTCCGGGTTCCGGGTTCCGGGTTCGAATAGTTCTCTCTTATGTCCTTTATGTCCTTTATGTCTTTTAACCCCCAAACCCCAAATCCCAAACCCTGACCCCTGATTCGTTACAATCATTTCAACCACATCACCTGAGAAATTCTATGAGAATTGCCATACTTTGCTCTCGCATTCGAGTCGAGGAAAAATTATTGCTGGCTGAATTCAGTCGTCGAAACGTTACATTCGAGCGGCTTGATGACGGCGAATTGATCCTTGATCTCAACCAGACGTCGTTTCCCTATGATCTTGTCTTTGAACGATCCATCAGTTTTGGCCGCTCAGTCTATACAATTCATGCATTGGAAGCGGCAGGTATTCGGTGCGTGAATTCATCACTGGTTATTTCAACCTGTGGTGATAAAGCATTGACGAATCTGGCCTTAGAACGCGCTGGCATCCCAATGCCAAAAACCAGGCTGGCGTTTACTCCGGAATCAGCCCTGACGGCACTGGAATCGCTGGGCTATCCGGCAGTCATCAAACCCGTTGTCGGAAGCTGGGGGCGACTGGTGGCGCGTGTCAACGACCGTGATGCCGCCGAAGCCGTTTTGGAAGACCGCGCCACGCTTGGCTCCTGGCAACAGCAAATCTTTTATTTGCAAGAATTAGTCCGTAAACCAGGGCGCGATATTCGGGCATTTGTCGTTGGTGACGAGCCAATTTGCGCCATTTATCGAACCAGTGACCACTGGATCACCAATACTGCCCGGGGCGGCGTGGCTTCAAACTGTCCAGTTACTGACACGATTGGGGCCCTGGCGCTCAAAGCTGCGCAGGCCGTTGGCGGCGGTATCCTCGCAATTGACCTGGTGGAAACGGCTGACGGTGAACTGCTGGTGCTCGAAGTCAATCACACGATGGAATTTCGCAACAGTATTGATACCACGGGGGTTAATATTCCGGCCCGAATGGTGGATTATGTCCTGGCTGCCGCCCGTGACGAAGCCTGGGCCACAGGAGTTGCCGCCGTATGCTAAAGGTTTCAATTGTCGGTGGTTCCGGCTATGTGGGTGGCGAGCTGGCCCGGCTGCTCTTGAGTCATCCACAGGCTGAACTCTTTCAAATAACGTCAGAACAACGCACTGGTCAGTTTATACACAGCGCTCATCCGAATTTACGCCGATTGACTGACCTCAAATTTACTTCGCTGGAAATGGTACAGCCCTGTGATGTGTTGATTCTCGCTTTGCCTCACGGAATGGCCGCCCGGCACATTGCCCGATTTGCCACATTGGCACCGCGAATAATTGACTGTTCAGCCGATTTCAGGCTTTCCAATCCACAGACGTATGAACGCTGGTATGGTGGCAGTCATCCAGCACCGGAGTGGCTCAGTCGGTTTGCCTACGGATTACCTGAAGTCAACCGCGAACTCATTCAATCTTCAGCCTTTGTCAGTGGGGTTGGGTGCAATGCCACGGCGGTCAACCTGGCGCTCTGGCCACTGGTTCAAGCCGGGATGATTGACACAGAACGTGGGGTGATTGCCGAAGTCAAAGTCGGTTCTTCAGAAGGCGGCAACGAAATGAACGAAGGCAGCCACCATCCGGAACGAAGCGGCGTGGTACGCTCCTATGCTCCAACCGGTCATCGGCACACGGCAGAAATCCAGGCGGTAACCGGGCTCAACAACATTCACCTCTCTGTCACCGCCGTCGAACTGGTCCGGGGGGCGCTGGCAACCTGCCATTCCTTCCTCAACTCGCCACTTACAGAACGCGACCTCTGGCGAATTTTTCGCGAAGCATACGCCACTGAACCCTTTCTTCGAATTGTCCACGAAAAACGAGGTATTTACCGGCATCCGGAGCCAAAAATTCTGGCTGGAACCAATTTTGCCGATGTTGGCTGGTCGCTGGATGAACAAACTGGACGCCTCGTCACCATCTGCGCGATTGACAACCTGATGAAAGGCGCGGCGGGAACGGCCATTCAATGCCTGAACCTGATGTGCGGATGTGACGAACGCGACGGCCTTGGCTTTGCGGGCCTGCATCCGGCCTAAATGACAGGGTGACAGGATGTAAGGGCGTTGTTGCTGTGAACTGCGCCCATTCGAAAACCTGAAATCCGAAAGGAAAATACAATGCTGGTTGTCAAAATTGGCGGTGCTGCCGGAATTGAAGCAGATCATTTCTGCGAAGATGTCGCTAACCGGTGGCGCGATGGAGAACATATCGTTTGTGTCCACGGCGGATCAGATGAAACCAGCCGTCTGGCTGAAAAGCTGGAACATCCGCCCAGGTTTGTGACTTCCGTGTCTGGCCATACCAGTCGGTTGACGGATCGTCAGACGCTTGAAATCTTTCTCATGGCGACCAGCCTCATCAATCGAAAACTGGTCGAAGCCTTTCAATCACGAGGTATCAATGCAATTGGGCTTTCCGGATTGGACGGAAGATTAATCACCGCTCGTCGCAAAGAGGCCATCCGCATCCTTGACCAGGGCCGACAGCGGGTTATCCGGGATGATTGGACGGGCACCCCTGAAGCGGTCAACACCAGTTTGCTCTCGATGTTGCTGAATTCTGGATACTTACCGGTGATTGCGCCAGTTGCGATCTCATCTGTCGGAGAAGCCGTAAACGTTGATGCCGACCGGCTGGCAGCACTGGTGGCAGGGGCACTCAACGCCCAAACCCTGGTGCTTCTGACCAATGTTCCGGGTGTTTTGCGGTCTTTTCCGGATGAATCCACCCTGATTCGCCGACTTTCAAGAAGTGAACCTGGCGCGTCAGATCAGTTTGTGACAGGCCGCATGCGAAAAAAACTGCTCGGTGCCTCTGAAGCACTTTCCTCCGGGGTTGAAACCGTGGTGATTGGTGATGCCCGACGATTACATCCGCTCAGTGCCGCCCTGGCTGGGGAAGGGACGGTCATCCAATGAGTGCTCACACCATAGTTGACCCAGCTCAGGTCGAAGCCCGGCACAGTTTAGGAATCTTTGGCCCTCGTGGTCTCACCCTGGTTCGCGGTGCAGGTGCCAGAGTTTGGGACGATCAGGGAAAAAGCTACATTGACGCCACGGGCGGATACGGCGTCGCCAGCGTAGGGCATTCGCATCCAACGCTTGTTTCAGCCGTGACCGCCCAGGCTCAACGGTTGATCAGTTGCCCGGCTTTTTTCACCAACGACCAGCGTTCGATGTACCTGACCCGTCTGGCCAGTTTTCTCCCATCTGACCTCAATCGGATTTTTCTATGTAATTCCGGCACCGAAGCCATCGAAGCCGCGCTCAAATTTGCCCGGTTCACAACTGGTCGAACGGGTGTTGTCGCTGCCATGCGCGGATTCCACGGACGGACCTTTGGGGCGCTCAGTGCCACCTGGGAGTCTCACTATCGTGAGCCATTCGCGCCGCTTCTGGCTGGATTCGAGCACGTTCCGTTGAATAATGCAGCGGCCCTGGACGGCGCCATAACCGATAAGGTTGGTGCCGTGCTGCTCGAAGTCGTTCAGGGCGAAGGCGGCGTTCGACCCGCGCTGGCTGAATTTCTCCAAACGGCTCGAACCTTATGTTTGGAACGCGGGGCAATGCTCATTCTGGATGAAGTCCAAACCGGTTTTGGTCGAACGGGTCAAATGGTTGCCTGCTCACACGTTGACATCGTTCCGGATCTGCTCTGTCTGGCCAAAGGTATTGCCGGAGGCATTCCAATGGGTGCGGTGGCGGTTGGTCCACGAGTAAAACAACTCACCGTTGGCGCGCATGGTTCCACCTTTGGTGGCAATCCGCTGGCCTGTGCCGCAGCCAGTGCAGTCCTGGATATTTTTGAAAATGAACAGCTTGTGGACCAATCTGCCATCAAGGGAACGTACCTGAAAGACCGGTTGCGGCAGATTCGAAGTCCCAAAATCAGGGAAGTGCGTGGACTCGGGCTGATGCTTGGAATTGAGCTTCGCGAACGGGCAACGCCATATTTAAAGGCCATGCAGTCAGCGGGCGTTCTGGCGCTCAATGCCGGGCCAAACGTGATTCGGCTGTTACCTCCGCTGGTGATCGAAACTTCGGAACTCGACACCATTGCCGATGTGATCGAAGCTGTTTTATCAGTTTGAAGGTAAGTCTTTTACAAAAACCCAGAAGACATCTTTAACCACGAAATACACGAAATACACGAAAAAAACACTTATAAACATCAATCTCCCAGTAGTTTACTGATTGGATATTTAATTGGGTTCTTTTTCGTGTGTTTCGTGTGTTTCGTGGTTTAATGAGAGGAAGTAGTTATGAACGACGCTGCTGCACTCAACTTGCTTGAAGCGATGGTCCGCATTCCAAGCTATTCCGGCCAGGAAACGGCGCTGGCGGCATTTCTGGTGAACGAAATGAATCAGGCCGGATTGGTCAGTCAGATTGATGACGCCGGAAACGCGGTTGGCATAGTCGAAACCGGAGATTGTGACGAGTCAAGCCCCACCGTGGTGTTGCTTGGCCATATGGACACGGTTCAAGGTTGGATTCCGATTCGGGTTGAAGATGGAAAACTCTATGGACGCGGCGCGGTTGATGCCAAAGGACCGCTGGCGGCGTTCATCGTGGCGGCCAGCCGATTCCAAAAATTGTGTTCCTCTCCGGCCAGACTGGTGGTGATTGGTTGTGTCGAAGAAGAAGCCCCGTCGTCCAAAGGTGCCCATTTTGTCGTGCCACACTACCGCCCCACGTATTGCATTGTTGGTGAACCGAGTCGTTGGGATCGGGTAACGCTTGGATACAAAGGCTTTTTGCGGGTCACAGCCCGACTGAAAACTGATGTCACCCACTCGGCGCATCCAACACCAACAGCGGCTGAGGTGGGGTGTGCCAGTTGGCACCGTGTTGCTGCGGCTGCCGAACGGTTCAACGTGCATCGCGAACGGCTCTTTGACCAGTTGCTGCCGACGCTGGTGGGCATCCAGAGTACTTCGAATGGGTGTCATGAATTTGTGGTACTGCGCATCAACCTGCGACTTCCGCCGGATTTGCCACCTGAAGCCGCTGCCGTGTGGCTGGCCGAACAGTTACCTGGATTTGAACTTGAACCAGTTGGGGGGCTTCCAGCCTGGAGCGGTCCGCGTACCACCGCACTCCATCGGGCATTTGGGCGAGCGATTCGTGCCCAGGGGCGAGATGTTCAATTCCAGCTCAAAACCGGCACGGCAGATATGAACATCGTCGCCCCTGCCTGGGGCTGCCCAACCGTGGCGTACGGTCCCGGAGACGCCGCACTTGACCACACTCCGCATGAACACATTGAACTTGACGAATACCTGAAAAGCATCTCTGTACTGGAGCAGGTGCTGCGGAGTGCGGTGGCTTGACACCGCTTTAAAACCGATACGTCATAAATGAATAGGCAAACGTCTGCGGTGAACCTGGGGTCGCGGCTTTCCAGAACGCGCCTGGAATCCAGTGGCCAAACCCGCTGCCAAACGAGACTCCGGGCCGAAAGTTGTACTGGACTTGAAGATCAACTTCCTGGGCAACGTGGGCATCCGGTGCGCCATTTGGAAGGATTGCCGCCAGTGCACCAGATGAATTATAGAGTCCATCCCGCCGGTGGGCCAACCAGAAGGATTGA
Organism: Acidobacteriota bacterium; assembly: GCA_035335845.1. Classification (GTDB taxonomy): domain Bacteria; phylum Acidobacteriota; class Blastocatellia; order Chloracidobacteriales; family Chloracidobacteriaceae; genus JACQXX01. The sequence goes on from DAOQNB010000308.1 coordinate 5,632, forward strand.
TAGTCAAGCTGTACATTCAGGTTTGAGCGTGGTTTCCAGATCGTGCCGACCTGGGCGTTGTGCATATTGCGCAACCCAACCTGGTCAACCGCGCCATACCTGGCGTGCCCGGTTGGGAAAAGCTGGTCAAACGTGCCACGGATTCCATCTCCTGGCGTTCCATCACCCGAAGCGTGGTTGTATTCCACAAAAAGCTTTGGAACATGCTCCTGTTTGGGATTGAGGGCATATCCAAGCCGCGTATGAACCGCATGCGCCTGTATTTCATCTTTTGAAAAGGAACCGCGTTGGCCCATCACATCCAGATCATAATCAAATCTGGGGGAAAGTTGTCCTTTGAGTTGCGAACCAAATGTCACCACATCGGAGGAGGCAATCAAACCGCGCTCGCTTCGGGTATTCTGTTCGGTTTTCCAGAAGACATAGGTGTTGAGGTTCATTTTTGAATTCAGTTTGGGCAATGACGCAAAGACACCATACAAGTTGTTTCCATCCCGATGACGGTCAAAGTGTTCATCATCAATGGCGACCACCGATGAGGCAAAAGCATCAACTGCAAACTTTGGAGACATATACCCAACTTTGACGGCATCAAACGTCCGGGAACTATTCCCCCAATTGGCCGCACCAACCAGTCGTTGATCGCCATAATTGAGTTCCTGGCGACCGGCTTTCAAGGACCAGCCGTGTTTTTCATCCTGCCTCCATTCGACATAGGCTTGCCGGAGGTCAAAGCTATCTTCATAGGATGCGGGCACCGGGTGGGTGTTAAACCCAAAGGCTTTGGCATCCTGAGCCTGAACAAACACGGTCCATTGTTTTGAGAGTTTAAAGGTCAGATCCAGCCGAACCCGATTGAGGAAATAGCTATCATCGCGGTTTTCGGTGCCTCCCTGTCCGGTTCGGCCTTCCCAGCGCAGGCGGTATTCACCACCAACACGTAGCCAGGACGGCAGATGGTCGTTCAATTCCTCTGACACAATGGCAGTAGAGTGTGGTTTATCCTGGGCCTGAACCGAAAACCAGGTGCCAGACCCAAGGCACACCAGGGCCGCCAGACACACACACAGCGTTCGTATAAAGCGAAATTTCTTCATGATCAAAACACTCAACTCGAAAAAAGTATGACAACAGCCTTCCAGCACACATACCATTTTACAAGGATCCTATTGGATTAGCAGAAGGCTAAACTATTGATAAACCTGTATTTCCCTCAGCTCTCAGCCCCATACGCGCCAGGATAA
>DAOQNB010000309.1:0-6860 GCA_035335845.1 Acidobacteriota bacterium
TGGAACAGGAAGAATTCCCTTGCTCAACCGCGCAGCGGTAGGCGGGGAGGTTCAAGTTCTGGGCGGCAAGTTTGAGAACCTCATCGAACTGGACTGTTTTGGCGGTAAAGCCGGGTGTGTCAGCATTGGCAATATTGGCGGCTGCAACCTGAGAACGACGGCTTTGGATATCGAGAAACGTTGAAATCAAGCCTGTGATTGGGGTGGCATTCGGGATGTCGGTCATAGTGGGTTCCTCCGTCCATCAAACACCAGAGCAACTCCTGTGCCGTCACGGGTGGGCAGATACTGTTGTTAGAGTTTTTCTGGCGATACCTGGCTCCGGAAAAGGAGCAGATGGGCAAATTCCTGGGAACACACCGGAAAAAAAGTATGCGACACCCGATCAGCATCAACCCGAACCAGAATTTCGCAATATATCTTTTTTAAGGATAAATCCAGGTTTATCCAGCAATGTCAGCCTTGTGACACCAAAAACCAGGGCTGGCGATGAACCGGCACCAATTTTTCCGGAATCACTCAAGTTTTGAACCAGGTGTGCCGATAGAGTGAATAACTGGTCTTTAAGACGCAGGAAGAATCTTTCGAACGGGATACAATCAGAATGAAAATCCAGCGAATAGACGCTTTTTCCTCAACCTCTTCCGTCCAGGAACACAAATTGCTGGAGAGATAAGCTTATGAAACTAGATCATGTGTCCGAAACCATTCCTGAAGGATCACGCCAGAAAGCCAGCCGGGCTGGGGTTGAGCAAATTGCCAGACCTTCGACCTCAGAAACTTCCGGCACTGCTGGTTCGGGGGCACCGGCGCCGACGGCCCAGCCAGCCGTCACGGTGAACCTGTCACCCCAGGTTGAAAAAGCACGGCAACTGATCAAAACGGTTCAGGAACTCCCTGATATCCGGCAGGATCGAGTGGCTGAACTCCGGCAGGCGATTGAGTCTGGAACCTATCATCCAAAAGCTGAAGATATTGCCAGCGCGTTGCTTCAGGCCGAAACCAAAACGTAATCGTGATGGGTTGTGACTGGCGCAGCAGTCATTCCTGGCCCGAGGTGTGGAGGAAAGAGACGTATGTCAGAAGAAATGATTCGACGCACAACCGAACTGATGCGAGAACAGACACATTCCTACCACCGCCTGACCAGCAACTGTGAGCAACTGATTGTGGCTCTGGTTCGTGGCAACCCAGAACAAATTGAAAACCTGACGCGAACCGGCGAGCGGGAATTGCTCACCATCCGATCTCGACTGCTGCAGATTACTTCGACCCTGACCACGTTTGCTCAGGCCCGAACCAGCGCGCCCAATCGTGCCCCGATCTCACCTGAAACCCGGCGCAGTTTTGAAGTCGCCTCACAGGCGTTGATCCAGGCAGCCCAGGCCTTTCAACTGGTGCGTCAGCGATCTGCCTCACTGGCGGCCAATGGAACCGTGTTTGCCCATGCCTGCCTGGAAGCGTGCGGGGGACTGGCCACCCGGTATACATCTTCGTATGGCAAACGGAGGTGAGGTATGGGAATCCATTTTTCACTCTACAATATTGGACAAAGTGCCTTGCGGACCAGCCAGCTTGGGCTGGCCACCACCGGTCATAATATTGCCAACGTCAACACCCCCGGCTTTTCGCGCCAGGAAGTTCAACAATCAGCCTCACCAGGGATTGGGACACAGCCGTTGCTGGCTGGAAACGGCGTCACCATTGATGGGGTGCGTTCGATGCGGGACAGTTTTATTGAAACCCGACTGGTGACCGAAACAGGTGTTTCTGGTCGGCTGACGGCCCAACGTGATGCCTTGCTTCCGGTCGAAGCCGCATTTAATGAGACCAGCGGCGGTGGTATCAGCGCGGCGATCTCCAATTTTTTTGGTGCCTTTCGTGACCTCGAAGCCCATCCGACATCGCTCCCGCTCCGCACGTCGGTTGTCCAGGCCGGTCAGCAACTGGGTGCTGCCTTTGGCCGGACAGCCTCGCGACTGGGCGATATTCGAACCCAGGCAAATTCCCTGCTGGTTTCAACTGTCGCTCAGGTCAACACGCTCTCAGACAAAATTGCCGGCCTCAATGCCAAAATCCAGGTCGCTCAATCAACTGGTGGGGCAACCTCTGAGTTGGTTGACAGCCGCAATCAGGCGACAAATGAACTGGCCGAACTGGTCGGAGTAAAACCCAGTTCGAACCAGGATGGGACACTCACGCTCACCCTGGCGGATGGTCACCCGCTGGTGATTGGAAATCAGGCCGCCCGGCTGGTCGCCACCCCAACCCCGCCTGCCGGATTGGCGTCGTTGACGGTCGGCGGCAAACCAGCAGTGATCAATAATGGACAGATCAAAGGGTTGCAGGACGCCATCGGATTGATTGGCACCCAGCTTTCAGACCTGGATTCGCTGGCGGCGTCTATCGCGGATCGGGTCAACACGCTCCACACTGCCGGGGAAGATCTCACCGGCGCAACCGGGGTTCCTTTTTTTGTCGCATCAACGGGTGTGGCCCCGCCCACGGCCAGCACGCTTTCGGTTTCCGGAGTGCTCCAGGCCAATCCAAACCGTGTGGTGGCAGCGGCGGCTGGCGCCGGGAGCGGTGATGCCACCATCAGTCGCCAGATTGCCAATTTACTCACTGATAAAACTTCAACCGTTGGAACCAAAACGGGAGATTTTCATTCGATTTATTCGTCGCTGGTGACCGACGCGGGTGAACATGTGAAATCAGCCAGTGATGCCCTGGCCACCCAGCAATTGATTTTGACCCAGACCAGTGAGCAACGAAACGCTTTTTCAGGGGTTTCGCTCGATGAAGAAGCCGTGAATTTGTTGCGCTATCAGCGGTCATTTGAGGCCGCGGCCCGGTTTCTCAAAGTGGCTGACGAAACAACCCAAATGATCATTGCCCTTGGCCAATCCTGACCTGACTCTGGTGCCTGACACCGACAGGACCCGAAAACCCCGGAGGCTGGCACGTGTACGTACCTTACCGAAAATTTCCAGACATTTTCACCACGGAAACCACGGAAACCACGGAAAAAAATCAACCACGTATCAAACCCAATAGCTCAGGAAACTGATGACAAGGTACTTATGACCAATTTTCGCATCACCAACCTGACCCAGGATTCCCGATTGATGAGCCAGATCAACCTGCAGCGCCAGCGTATTGCCCAGGCCCAGGAACGAGTTACCACGGGTTCACGGATCAATCGTCCATCTGATGACCCAACCGGCGCTGGAACGGTGGTGCGGCTTCGGACGTCGCAGCAGGAACTCAGCCAGTTGAGCCGCAATGCCCAGGCTGCCGGAGACCAGTTGAGCGCGAGCGATACAGTGCTGGATTCGTATGAACTGTTGCTGGGGCGGGTCAAATCGCTGGTTGCCCAGGGCGTTTCCGATACAACCACCCAGGAGGGCCGCAACGCGATTGCCACCGAACTGGAGGGGCTCAAAGCGTCAGTCCTCACGCTTGCCAACCGTCAAAACCCAGACGGAGCATATTTTTTTGGCGGAACCCGGCAAACCGCGCCACCTTTTGACCCGGTCACGGCGACACCGGCTGGAACACCGACATCGCCAACGCTCATTCAGATCGAACCCCAGGCCAATCCAATTCAAGCCGGAGTCACTGCCGAATCGGTGTTTATCAATGGCCCGGATACCGTTTTTTCGACCCTTGATGAGCTGGTGACGGCATTGCGTGGCACGGGGAACCCCGTGGCCGATAAAAGCACCCTTCAGGCAGGATTGGGGAAAGTAACGACCTTTGCCCAGCAGGCAATCAGTGCCCGAACGGTGATCGGCAAAGGACTCAATTCGGTTGAAACCGCCCAGGGATACCTTGATCAGTATTCATTTTCGTTGGATGAGACCCTAACCCAGGTGGCGGGTGCCGATTTTGCAGAATCGGCCCTCCAATTGACACAGGCAAACCAGGCCCTGGAGGCGACCCTGCAAAGCGGGGCGAGTATTGGGCGCAAGAGTTTGCTTGATTTCCTGGGGTAACCCGTTTGGGGCCGGTGTGCGATACAGCATCAACATCCAAACCGAAGAACTATTTCTTTGAAAAAGATTGGATTTGAAAAAAAAGACTGGTTTCTCAACCCTGAGCCTGGAATGGCATTACTCATTTGATTTTGGAGGCGTTATGTCTACCGCAACTGTTGCTTCACCGCTCGACGGTCACGCTGTCACCACACCTCGTACATCGGCGGCCAAATTAAAATGGATCATTACCGCCGTGACGGTGGTTCTGGTGATTTTCGCCAGCGTTGGAGGATTTTTGTATTTTCGCGGAAAAACCAAAGCCAGTACCAGCAAATCAAAACAGGCCGTCAAAGAAGCTGAATCAACCGAGGCTGAATCAAATTCCTCAACCAGCCACGAATCTGATGCTGAGGAAGACACTTCTGCCGAAGACGCCCCCCCTTCCTCAAAACCCAAACCCGGCGCTGCACCATTTGAGGCAAAGTCACTTGGACTCTCTCACGATGGTGAAGTTGAACATGTGATTGAACTCCAACCGTTTGTGGTCAATCTGGCTGATGACGCTGAGGCCGCTTACCTGCGGATGGGCATCAGTGTTGGGTTTGGAAGCAGTGAGGCCGAAGCCGCATCTGAAGAGAATGCAAAGCCCAATCCCTTATTGACCTCCCGGCTACGAAATGCGTTTTTGGCGCTGTTGATGACCAAAACCTCCACTGATCTTTCGACCCAGCAGGGAAAGATCCAACTACGGCGCGAACTGCTCAAAGTCGCTCAAGCGGTTGTTCACGACAAAAACATCAGCGCGGTATACATCACCGAATTTTTGATTCAGAAATAAAGGCGATGGCCTGCCATTGCCTGTTCACCAGGATGGTTTTACCCCAAGAAGAACGGAGAAATCCCACAATGGGCACGATCAATACACTTGCTGATCTCAATACCAGTAACCAGGCCACGATTGCCTCCTGGCAGAATTTCCTGGACCTGGCAATTCCGATCACTATTGAACTTGGCCGGACCAAAATGACAGTTCAGGAAATTTTGGGTCTGGGCCTGCATCAAGTGGTCCAGTTAAACCGCTCGACCGGAGAGGGAATTGATATTTTTGCCTCTGATCGGTGTTTTGCCCGTGGCGAAATCATCATGATCGGAGATCGAACCAGCATCCGGATCAATGAAATCCTCACTTCGCAGTACACCCAAAAAGATCCGTTATAGCCTGGTATCAGCCTCCAGTCAGGCATCAGTCATTCACGAAAATCAGCTATAGCTCTTCAGAAAAAGAGTTCCGCCTGGGAACGCCGGCATCCTGCCGGCAACTGATTGGATCTGAACCGCCTGGTGCCGGCAGGATGCCGGCGTTCCCAGGAAATAGTTATCTAAAAAACTATCATTGAATCACTTGATTGATTTTTCATCCACAAAGTTCATTGCTGGCTCTAACCCAACCGAGACCTGTTATGCCAAACACCCGTGGTTTCCAATTCAAAATGATGCTGATGATTGCGGCCCTGTTTTTGGGAATCTCAGCCAATCTGGCAGTAAATGCTGCCGGGACTGCCACCCCATCACCTGACGCCCCGCCAGGAACCGAAGCGTCCCCGCCGCCGCCGCCAGCCACTCCTTCCCAGCCAGCTCAGCCAAACCCCGAGCCGGTCACCTTCCCGTTAAAAGAGTCACCCCCTCTCTTTTCCGAGACTAACTCAAACCAGCCAGCCCCCGAACCGCCGGGGATCGGCAGCCTGCTTGGGCGGACGGTTCTGGTTTTAGGGAGCGTGATTGCGGTGCTGGTCAGTTTGGCATGGGGTTTGCAGAGATATGGGGTAAATCGGACAGCTCAATTCGGCGCCCAGGACATGTTGACAGTCTTGAAGGTTGTGCCCCTCGGAGAACGCCGGTTTTTGAGTGTTGTGCGCTTTGGTAATCAGATCCTGTTGTTGGGATCAACGGCTCAATCAATCACGGTGCTGGCTTCTCATACCGAACCCACCGCCCTTTCAGACACTGAGTCCACATTTTCAGGATGCTCTGTGGCCGAGATGCTGGATTCGGTCAATTTCAAAGAACCATGATGGCATACCTTTCCCCCATACTGACCCAGCTTGCCTTTTCACCCTGGCTCGCCGCTCTCGTGGCCGCCCCAGCTTCCGGTTCACCTCCCACGCTTCCGATTGATCCAGCCAAAGACCCAACTGGAACGACCCTCCCGCTGCAAATCGTCATTACCCTCACATTATTAACTTTTATCCCGGCCATCCTGGTCTCGATGACGTGTTTTACCCGGCTGATCATCGTGTTTCATTTTTTGCGACAGGCAATTGGCACCCAGGAGGTGCCAAATAACCAGATTCTCATCAGTTTAGCCCTTTTTTTGACACTGTTTGTAATGGCACCAGTGGTCAGCCAGGTCAATCAAGCCGCTGTACAGCCGATGATTGAAAAGAAAATCGGCTATCAGGAAGCGTTGACCCGGGCATTGGTTCCGATTCGGGGGTTTTTATTCAAGCATACCCGCGAAACGGATCTGGCATTGTTTGTGAGGCTCTCGCATGCACCCCGCCCCCAAAAAGCCGATGACGTGCCGACTACGACGCTGATTCCCGCTTTTATGATTTCTGAACTCAAAACCGCCTTTCAAATTGGATTTGTTCTGTTTATTCCATTTTTGGTGATTGATCTGGCGGTTTCATCGGTCTTGTTGTCGTTGGGGATGATGCAGGTCCCGCCAGTTCTGATTTCAACTCCGTTAAAGCTCTTGTTGTTTGTGATGGTTGACGGGTGGTATTTGATCATCGGTTCGCTGGTGAAAAGTTTGTTGTAAGTACCTTGTCATAAATTTTCTGAGATATTGGGTTTGGTAAGTGCTTGATTCTTTTCCGT
>DAOQNB010000310.1:0-6852 GCA_035335845.1 Acidobacteriota bacterium
TGGCAAGGAATTCTTCCGGTGCGCAGGGTTCCAATTCCTGAGAACCACGTTTCCATGCCTGGATAATGTGCTCTGGGTTTGGAGGACGAAGAAAAAATCGTAACTCGAAGCTCGACTTATATTGTTTCCGCTGCAAACACTCAGGCGTAACCAGCGTCGCATGGGTCACAAGATTCACAAAGAGCCGTTTCTGAGTTTTTGCGATGAGTTGATCAATGTCTATTTGGGGAAATTCATCTTCACACAAATGCAGGTATCCTCTTTTTCCCTGACCGTGAACTTGAAACACCTGCCCACACCCATAGCGTGGTCCAAGCAAATGCTCCAAAATCAAAGATTTGCGATCTGCACTGATAGAGAATCTGACTTCTCCAACAGAGAAAAACATTTGGTCAGAAGTTTCTGAAACGTGACTGATGTCTGGGTCATCTGGTTCAATCAAAGTCAGTTGTTCATCACCAGAGTATCGCCATTGCCGTTTTCGAAGTCCCCGGCAGGTTGCGTTTGTGAAATTGCCGTCAGAATATTCTGAGATGATCAAGGGGCCTGGGGCCGGGCCGAAGTCAGGGCCCATCCGTTCACTCTCCCACCGGGCACGATTCCACAGGCGGCGAACTTCAGCAAAAATAAGTGAATACAGCCAGTCGGTTTTCCAGCCCATACAATTTTGACTTGAGAGTCACGATTTCCCCTATGGATCCAGTTTCCAGTGAAACCAGATCATTCGCTCTCAGCCATCTTTATCCATTCCGGTACATCCTCAGCCTTGAGAATATGTCCATAATAACTTGCCCCTTTGAAGTTGGTGCTGCTCAGGTTAGCACCTTCAAACTGTGTAGCTTCCACATTGGCACCCCCAAAATCAGCACCTTCCAGGTTTGCTCCCCGAAAATCTGAGCACTTCACATTGGCATTTCTGAACACAACCCTTTGTAAATTGGCTGATCGGAAATCTATATCCGATAAGATGGCACATTCGAAGTTTGCTCCCTCAAGATTGGCCCATTGAAGATTAGCCCCACCCTGTATATCAGCACCCATGAAATATCGCTCTCCGGCAGCATACCTTTTGTGAAGCTCTTCAACAGAAGCAGGGGGAACATAGCCGTTTGGTAAAGAAGGTTGATTCTGATTTGGCTGATTTTTGTTCAAGTCAGTCATACTTTTAAAGGTTTAGGCTTCATTCCCAAAATTTCGCCCAAAATACCGACTATTTCCTCGGGTTTGACCTCAAATGTGGTTGATTGGGTCCGAACCAAAGGACATAAAGGACATAAAAGACAGGCTCTGGAAGTCAATTTCGGGGAAGCTGTGCTCCCATTCCTGACCTTGGAGATTAAGTCATTCTTTATTCCATCTTTGTCCCTTCCTGAACTTCGACCCGTCCGACCATCACGCGAACCAGTTCAGCGGGCGCGGGGGTGATTTTCAGTGGCAGAATCTTGTCGGTTGTCTGGCGGGGAATCAGATAGAAAACCCGCAGCCCTTCGGCGGTCCAGACGTCATTCCAGGTTTTGATCATGGCTTTGGCTTCTTTTTCATACAAACCATTTGCCACCAGAAGCGTCTCGATTTCTGTTTTAAATACCTCCAATGACTGGGTTTCCAGTGCAGGGCGTTCGATTCGAAGCTCCTCCGTAGCCAGATCGCGGATCGCAAATCCGGCTTTTCCTTCCCGGTTTTCAAAGACGGCAACTTTGGCAATCGGCTCGGTGCCATTGTTTTTCACGACAAACTGGTTGCCATCAAGTCGCACGCCAAGGGGCAAATCAAAGGTGCCGACACCACGGTAAAAGAGGAATTTTTCAAGCTGTTCGCCAGTGCTCGCTTTTTTCACTCGGACGGGCACCGCGTCGGTTTCACGGGCCGGGTAATAGTGACTTTCTTCCGGTTCTTTCAAGAAGTTTGGCTCAGCCGTTGGGTCAATCAGGCAATTCTTCCAACCAATGCCGTGCCCACGAAAGCTGGTGTCTGGATAAAATTCGCTGATCTGGCCATGAGGGAACTCGACATCCACGGAGACAGTCATTTTCTTGGAGGTGTAAAAGTAAATCACTGGTGTTTCCATCCGTACCGTTCCCTGGATACCGTTTTTCGGATGATAGACTCGCACAAATCCCGGTAAGTCGCGTGGAGCATTGAGCGGATTCCAGGTTTGAACGACACCATTGACGTCTACGTGTGTGGTAAATGTGCCCCACTCGTGGGCAATCAGTCGCTTTTTCTGTGCCTGAGTATCAAACGGGAACCACACCATTCCCAAACAAAGGCACAGGGAAACCATCAACCAGAGGCTTTTGCGTTGCATAGGTGAAACTTCCTTTCAGCAGGTGTCGGCCTGGAACTGACGTTAACCGATTGTGGGAAAATCAGATGGAGATTCCGGAGAGGAATCCGATTGAATGTCGCGTTTGATGCCGTGGCTGGGCTTCAACGTTTGCGGTGCCACAGGTTGAGCACGAAATTTTTCAACTGGACCTTCGACGGTATCAAATGATGGAGGTTGAGCCGGTTTTGGCGGAAAACCTTCAATTGGGCCTTCGACTGTTTCAGAACCGTGGGAAAATAACGGTTTGGCGGTGGGTTTGGGCAGTTCGAGTTTCTCGACAATGGTTTCACTATCCCCAGATGAGGCAACAATATCCTGGGCATCCACAACTGTTGGGTAATCACCACCGTTCCCGGTATGTCTGATGTCATCCACAGTTTGCTGGTCACCAGGAAGTTCCACAAACGTCGGACTCTCCATCGGATTCTCAATCTGGGTTTCAGCCAGTGTCACTTCTGAATAGGCACTGGTCTGGATCTTTGGAACATCCGGTGCGGTTGAGCGCTGGCCAAACTCATGCGCCGTGGTCTGGCCCATTCCCCAGATCTGCTGAAATCCACTGTCGAATTTACGCGTTGCTTCACCTTGCTGGTGAACGAGGATCTCAAGAACTGATTCGAAGCGCTCGGCAAATTCTCTTGCCGTGGGACGCTGATCAGGATCTTTTTCTAAGGTCTGCATCACAACCGCCTCAACTTTTTCGGGAATGGCAGAGTTGTATTCCCGGATCGTCGGTGGCTTTTTGTTCATATGCGCCATGACCAGGTTGACCATACTGTTGGATTCCGCCACAAAGGGCAGTTTTCCAGTCAACATCTGAAACACCATAATTCCAAGGCTATACACGTCAGAGCGTCCATCATACGGGCGATTTCCCCATCGTTCAGGTGACATATACACCGGCGTTCCGACAATCCCACCCGTTGCGGTCAGATGCTGATACTCACCGCCGGGGTCTTCCTCGACCAGTTTGGCAATTCCAAAATCAACCACTTTGACGATCTCGCCTTCCGGCGCCCGATGGAGAAAAATATTGTCCGGTTTAATGTCGCGATGAACAATGCCAATCCGGTGAGCTTCAGCTAAAGCAGCACACACCGGCGTCAAAATCTGGGCTGTGCGTTGGAGTGAAAGTATTTTATTTCGTTTCAATTCAGTCGCCAGTGAATGACCGTTGAGCAACTCCATCACCAGATAGGCAATACCTTCGGTTGAAATGCCCGAATCAAGTACGGAGATGGCGTTTGGATGATTAACCCGCGAAGCTGACACCCCTTCAAGTCGAAATCGCTCCACCGCTTCGGCAGAGTCATTCCCGCGACTTGGACGAAAGACCTTGACGGCAACCATTCGGTTTAAGGCCAGATGAGTTGCCCGAAACACAGCGCCAAACCCGCCGGAGCCAATTTTTTCCTCCAGCCGATACTTCCCTTCCAACACCGTACCGGGCAAGGCTTCGGCCAGGGCAGAGAAAATTCGATCCGCCCGCTGCTGCGAGGCAATCAACTCCTCGTTTTTGCGATTGAGTTCCAGGACTTTCTGATCCAGTTCCTGGTTTTTGCGTTCGGTTTCCTGGTTGGCTAGATCCAACTGATCAACTTTGTGGGCCAGTTCGGTATTGGCCTCGTCGAGCGCGGCAGTCCGTTCAGCGACTTTCTGTTCCAGTTCGCGGTTTTGGCGTTCCAGCCGTTTCAGGCGATACCGAACGCCACCATACATCAAAGCTGAACCGCCGAAAATATAGAAGAAATAAGCCCATCTGGTCTTCCAAATCGGAGGTATCACGCGGATTCGAAGCTGTGCTCCGGTTTCGTTCCAGACACCGTCGTGATTGCTCGCTTTGACCCGAAAAACATAGTCACCACCGTCCAGGTTGGTATAGGTTGCGACCCGATGGCTGCCAGCCGGAATCCAATCTTCGTTAAATCCTTCGAGCTTAAAGGCATACTGATTTTTTCCAGCATTTGAAAAACTCAACCCGGCGAACTCAAAGGAGATGAAATTGTCTTTGTAATTGATTTCGATATCTCTGGTTTCAGAAATCGCCGTTTCCAGCTTAACCAGACTGTTAAACTTTCGAAACGCCGTCACCACCACTGGCGGCAGATACTCATTTCGTTGAATCTGGGCGGGATCAAACAGGTTAAATCCATTGACACCGCCAAAGAGCATTTTCCCATCGCTGGTTTTGAGCGAAGCACCCATGTTGAATTCATTGCTCTGCAACCCATCGCCAACGTCAAAATTCCAGGTCTTGACGCTCCACCGACCAGCTTCCAGTTTTGGTGTCAGCCGTGAGAGCCCGACATTGGTACTAATCCAGATGTTGCCGGCACTGTCTGGCAAAATACCATAGACAGCGTTGTTTGGGAGCCCTTCAGCTTCACGAAAAGAATAAAAAACCCGTTGGGTTCGATCAAAACAACTAAGGCCATCTTTGGTGCCGATCCACAGTAACCCGTTTGGAGCTTCGGTGACCGACCAGACCAGATTGCTGCACAAGCTCAACGAATCATTAGGGTTATGCGAAAACCACTCAAACGTCTTGCGGGTCCGATCAATTGCAATTAACCCAAGCTCCGACCCAAGCCAGAGAATACCAGCCTGATCTTCATACAGTGCCCGAGCTTCTTTCAAACTTGGAAGACCTGGAATCTCAGATGCTATGGGGATAAATTCATTCCGCTCTGGAAGAAATCGCCCCAGTCCAAACCCACGAACACCAACCCAGACCGTACCATCCCGTGAACAGAAAACCAGTCGAGTGTCATTTCCTGGCAACCCATTCGGAAACTTTGGGTTACTGGCAAAACTGGTACAGGTTTGACTGGTCAGGTCAAACTGTGACAAGCCACCATTAAAGGTTGCAAGCCAGAGGTGACCCTGCCGGTCCGGGCAAATTGACCAGACATTGTCATTTGGCAAGCTGCGAGCATCTCCATCTTTGTGCCGGTAGGTTGTCACCTGCCCTGTTGCTGGATCAAATTTTGACAATCCGCCTTCAAACGTCCCAACCCAGACGTTTCGATCAGGATCTTCGGCAAACGCAAAAATATTGTTTGATGGAAGTGACTTTGGATCTTCCGGATCACTTGAAAAGGTCGGGAAGCGCTGTAAATTAGGATCGTAGCAGCACAAGCCTCCGCCAAAAGTGCCAATCCAGAGGAGCCCGGCACGGTCTTCATAAATAGCCCATACAATATTGCTGCTCAGGCTGTTTAGACGTTGAGGGTGATTTTGATAGGCAAGAAACCCATTTTGTTCAGGAAGATACCGGCACAAACCTCCTCCCCAGGTCCCCACCCAAATCTGCCCTTTCCGGTCTGAATATATCGTCCAAATTCGATCAACACTGAGCCCGGTCGGAGCTTTTGGATTGGCCCGAAACACCTGAAAAGACTTTGTTGTCTGATCAAACTGACAAACGCCACCACCATCGGTTCCAACCCAGATGCGTCCTTGCTGGTCCGTACAGAGTGCGGTGACTTTCAGGTGACTGAGCGAATTTGGGTTCTGAGGTTCGGGACGGTAACTGGTCACGGCACGGGTGGTTGGGTTCAAGATCCGGAGACCATCTTCCATACATCCAAGCCACAAATTTCCGGCTGAATCTTCTGTAATACCAACAATTTCCGCATTTGGGTCGTCCTGGAGAAATCGCTCAAACGTCCGCGTCTGCGGGTTAAACCGGCTTAATTTTCCGTCAAATGTACCAATCCACAACCGTCCTGAGTGATCTTCATACAGCGAACGGATGTTATTTCCACTGATACTGTTTGAATCATCCGGTGAATGACGAAAGGTCTCAAACCGGTCGTGTTCGCGATCATAGCGGCAGAGCCCGTTGTGCGTCCCAATCCAGAGTGTTCCCTGGTGGTCTTCACACAGCGCCATGACATCATTGTTCGCCAAAGAGAATGGATCACTTGCTTGATTGCGATAAATGGTAAATCCATACCCATCAAAGCGATTGAGGCCATCATTGGTACCAACCCACAAAAACCCACGCTGGTCCTGCACGACACACCAGACAGTGGATTGCGACAATCCATCTTCAAGGCTATACCGCTGGAACCGCGCCTGGGTCGGAACATTACCCAATACCGGCACACCACAAGCGACCATACCCATGCAGGCAAGTAAAAACGAAAAGCAGAGTTGGGGGAATCTCTGACGCGGCATCAGTTCAAATTCCTTGCAAACAGAATGCTTGAGCCAAAGCTGGGCAATGGCTGTCAAAACGGCCTATGATTGACTGGAGCAAAACAGAACAGTGGGGTTTGCTCAGACGGTACTTTTGACTGTGACGGGTGTCAACCTTTTTGGAATGTGGAATTAAGAATGCAGAATTGAGAAACTCAGTGGATAAATTCTTTATTCTTCATTCCCCAAATTTCGCCCAAAATACTGAACGATTCCCCAGTTTTGGCACCTGATGAGACCAAAATCAAAGGACAAAAAGGACGAGAAGGACACCAGGGACAAGGTAGAAGTCAGTTTGGTGGGCGTGACACGGAGACTTT
>DAOQNB010000311.1:0-6851 GCA_035335845.1 Acidobacteriota bacterium
CCCACCACGCTTGAAGCGGCCTTATTTAAACACAAGGAGTTTGTCGCCTGGGGGATTTCTGTGACCCGAGACCCACGGGAAGCCGACGTGGTGATTGAAGTCAGCCGAAAAATCTTCACAACCAAATTTGTATATAGCATCGTCGAGGTCCGAACTCGCCACGTGCTTGGGAGCGGCATGGTCAATTCAATTGGTGGTACAGTTGAAGGAAAAATTGCTGATAACTTTATCAAGTTCCTTCGACCCTACCGCGTAAAGACAACGGACTAAAAAGTATCGGGTTGCTGACAACGCCGATGATGGTGTTGTCAGCTACTTTACAGAGATCATCAATTGTTGCTCGTGCTTCCTTGCTCGCTATCTGGTTGTTTGGTCGCATAAAGACGGGTTGTGTGGAGTCGGGATTGATTATTCTTCAAGAATTTAACCACGATATGGCTTGATCTTGAGACTGAACAAATCGAATCATGCGATGGGACCGATGCTCGTAGGCCAGCTCGCTGAATCGCTCACCATAGACTTCCGGTTCTGGGACAACCAGGGCCAGCCGCAGCCGATAGTTGGTAAACTTCTGAAACAGCTCGCCTGCCAGCCCGCTTCGGAGGTCAAAAAATTCAGGAGCAACATCCTGTTCGCTGAGAATGAGTCCAGCGGAACCGAAACTGGCGCTCACGGCGTCAGAAATATCGCTGAAGGTTCGAATCCTCACACCTGATTCGGAGGCGATAATGATTTTGTGATGTTCAGTCATTGGTTTTCCCCTCAACTATAATCCGAGCATAAATCTCACGAACCACGAGGGTTACCGGCATCAACTGCAATGTAACCTGACCATTGACATCGTTGGTTTCAGTCATTCGCCAGGCGCCATCGGCTTCTCGAACGTGGTGCTCGATGTGAATTCGATCCTGAGCCACCAGCAAATATTCAACAAAGCTGGAAATTGTTCGATACTGTTCAAACTTCCCTCCCCGGTCATAATCCTGGGTCGTCGGGGATAAGACTTCGATCAGGAGTTGCGGGTTTTCAAGCGTGTCGCCGTACGGGCCTACAAATCGAGGTTCTTCGCACACAACGACCACATCTGGATAAAAATAGGGGCCTTCAGAACGCACCCGGACTTTTAAATCTGTCGAGAAGACCAGACAGGGTCCTTCTTTCAGGGCAACGCCCAGTTCACGAACCAGATTTGAGACAATCAAAACGTGTTGAGGACTTGCGCCGGCCATGGCAAAAATCTCGCCGTTCACAAACTCGCTTTTGTAAGCAGCAGCCCGCTCCAGATCGAGATATTCTTCAGGGGTATAGGTGGGTTTGCGTTGGGTTGACATAAGAAAATGAGCCTGATTTGCCTGTCCAGAATCTATCCAGGGTTATGAAAACAGATCATCAACCGCCATGCTCCATCCAGGTACGGCGGGTTCGGCTTCAGCGAGTTCGTCATGCCGATAAACAGTTGGTGTTTCTGGTTCGCTTGCCCGATTCTATAAAGATCATCAATTGTTGCTCTTGCTTTTGTGGTCATATCATTACCTCACAAGCTGTCATTCCTGATAGTCGAAACCTCATCCTGACCGAACCGAATTTGAATGACTGAAAACTGGCCCTGATCGTGAGAAGGACAGGCTTTCGGACACGCAAGTCATATTCCGGCCTTAGTTCATCACTCATTTCTGTGCCAACCTTGTTTGTGTCCTTCTCTTTTGACTGGAGTGAGTTGATGGCTTGGATGATAACACCTCCAAGAAAAAAATGGGTGTCCTTTCTCAACCAACCGGTTGAAAAGGACACCCAGTCAAGGATGCGGACTCCAGGTTAAAAATCAATCTATTTTATTGGACAGCAACACCTTATTCCCGTTTGAAGCTTTCATTCTTCATTCTTCATTCTCAATTCTTCATTCTGCATTCTCTCTCACTGCTGCCAGCCGCCACCGAGCGCTTTGTAGAGCTGAACCAGGGCCAGTAATTCATCCCGTCGGGTTTGTGCCAGACTCAGCTCCGCGTTGAACAGGTCACGGTCAGCGTCTAAAGCGTTGAGTTGGGTGTCCACCCCGCCTCGATACCGTAAATAGGCCAGCCTGGAGCGGTCGCGGAGCGTCGTGACCAGCAATTCCCGCTGTTCTCGGATTTCCCGTACTTTGCGTTGCTGGACCAGGGCATCTGATACTTCCCGAAAAGCGGTTTGTATGGCTCGTTCATATTCGATGACCGCCCGCTGACGTTGCGCCTCTGTCAGTTTGACATTTGATTTGATGCGGCCTCCGGCAAACAACGGCTGGGTTAACTGCGGAATAAAGTTCCAGGTTCGGCTTGGACCGCTCAACAAGGTATCAAGCTGGTTGCTTTGGCCTCCGATGCTGCCGGTTAAACTGATTCGGGGGAAGTAGGCGGCTTTGGCAACGCCGATGAGGGCGTTGGCGGCAATCAAATTCTGTTCGGCAGCGCGGATGTCCGGACGGCGTTCAAGCAGCGAAGACGGCAATCCTGGTGGCACGACTGGCGGCGCTTCCTGTGCGGTCAGGCTGCGACCGCGTTTGACTTCGGCAGGCGGTTTGCCGATAAGGAGACTGATTCGGTTTTCGGTTTGTTCGATTTGCCGCTCCAGATCCGCCATTGCCTGGGTTGTGGTGTAGACCAGTTGTTCGGCCTGACGCACATCAAGCATGGTCGCCACGCCACCCTGTTCACGCAGCTTGATCAACCGCAACGAATCCTGCCGCGAAAGCAGCGTCCGTCTGGCAATTTCAAGCTCGGTATCCAGTTCCAGAAGCACAAAATACGAGGAGCTGACGTCTCCGACCAGCGTGGTGATGACGGCTTTTCGATTCTCTTCGGCGGCCAGCAAACTGGCCCGGGCGGCTTCGGTCGAACGCCGCAACCGTCCCCAAATATCCAGTTCAAACGACAGCAGGTTGACGGCGACGCTGCCGAATGTCCGTTCCCGGCTCACGCCGCTGGGAAATGGAATGCCGCCGTTTCGGGAATTGTTCTGGGTCGTCAGATTGGCGCCAACCGCAAGGTTCGGAATCTGATCGGCCCTGGTGATCCCAAGATTGGCCTGTGCTGCATCCACCCGCGCCACGGCATCCCGAAGGTCGTAATTTTCAACCAGTGCCGTCCGGATCAGCCCTTGCAACTGATCATCTTTAAACACTTCGAACCACTTGAGGTCAGCCAGCGAAGTCGCGTCATTGGTCGGTGTTGCCGGCATGGTGTCTCCTCGAAAAACTGGAGGCGGAGCAACTTCAGGCCGGATGTATTTGGGGCCCAGCGTACACCCAGACAACAGGCTGGTCACAAGCAAGGCAAGCAACAATCGGTTTTTCACAAGTTTGATCCTTTCCTGGTCTCTCAATCTCCAGTTTCAGGGGCAGGTTCCATCGGAAAGCTTTCCACTTCAGGTTCTTTGTGATTTCCGGTCAATCGCTCCACAACATAAAAAGTCACTGGAATGAAAAAGATGGCAATCACTGTGGCGGCAAGCATTCCGACAATGACCACCGTGCCGAGGATTCGCCGTCCAGCGGCCCCTGAACCAGTCGCTGCCCACAACGGGAAACAACCCAAAATGAAGGCAAACGATGTCATCAAAATGGGTCGCAGCCGAAGTCGAGCGCCTTCAAGCGCGGCATCAACCAGATCACGACCTTTTTCCAGTTCCAGTTTGGCAAATTCCACAATCAGAATGGCGTTTTTAGCGGCCAGTCCGATGAGCACAATCAGCCCGATTTGGGCATACACGCCCAGATCATAGCCACGCAGCAACAGCCCTCCGAACGCCCCTAAAACCGCAATCGGCACGGTCAGCAACACTGAAAACGGCAACGACCAGCTTTCATACAGGGCCGCCAGAATCAGAAATACAAAGACGAGCGACAGGCCAAAGGCCACTCCGGCAGCACCCGACGCCTTCTTTTCCTGGTATGAAAGGTCGGCCCATTCATAGCCCATTTCCGGCGGCAGCGTTTCCCTGGCAACTTCTTCGAGTGCCGTCAGTGCCTGACCCGAACTGTATCCGGGCGCGGTTCCGCCCAGGATTTGCGCCGAACGGTAGAGATTAAACCGGTTGGTAAATTCCGGGCCACTCGTTCGACGGATGGTGACCAGTGCCGAAAGCGGCACCATCTGCCCCTCTTTATTGCGGACATAATAATTTCGGATGTTCTTGTCCGTTTGGCGTTCTTCACCTTCGGCCTGGAGAAACACCCGCCACTGACGACCAAACCGGTTAAACTGGTTCAGGTACAGGCCGCCCAAATAGGCTTGCAGGGTTTGATAGACATCCGCCACGGCGACACCCTGTTTTAAGGCTTTGTCACGATCAACATCGGCGTACATTTGCGGAACTGAAGCGGTAAATAATGAGACGACCCCAACCAGTTCCGGGCGTTTCCGGCAAGCCGCAATAAATTTCTGCACATTTTGATCAAGAAATTCGACCGAGCCACTGCTCCGATCCTGAAGCCATAACGAGAAGCCACCGCCGTTCCCAAGGCCCGGAATTGACGGTGGCATAAAGGCAAACGCCACGGCTTCGGGCACCTGGGTGGCAAGTGCTCCATTCATTTGATTGACCAGCGACCGGGCATCGAGTCCTTTTTCCGTTCGATCATGCCAGGGCGTAAACCCGACGAAAAAGAATCCCTGGTAACTGGCCGAAGTTCGTGTCAGAAGGCTAAAGCCGCCAATCGTGCTGTAATACCGGACGCCCTTTGTCTGGCTTAAAATTCCTTCGATTTTTTTCAACACCACGTCGGTGCGTTCCAGCGAAGCTGCCGGGGGAAGCTGGACGTTGAGCAACGCGTATCCATAATCTTCTTCAGGCAAAAAACCGGTCGGGAGTCGCCGGCCAATCAGCCCATCCGCCACGGCAAACGCCCCAAGCACGAGCATGGCAATCACGGCTTTGCGGATCAGTGCCTGACTCCAGCCAACATAGCGGTTGGTGGTCCTGGTAAACCAGTGGTTGAACCCTCTAAAAAACCGCGCCAGAACACCATTTGATTCGGTTCTTGGCCTGAGCAGCATGGCAGCCAGGGCGGGCGACAGCGTCAAGGCATTAAATGCCGAAATCAGCACTGAAATGGCAATGGTCACGGCAAATTGATTATTCAACCGGCCCTGGATTCCACCCATAAATGCCACTGGGAGAAAGACCGACGATAAAATCAGCGCAATCCCAATCACCGGGCCCGAAACCTCTTTCATCGCCTGGATGGTGGCTTCACGGGGGGAAAGCCCGTGCTCGATGTGGTGTTCGACGGCTTCGACCACCACAATGGCGTCGTCCACCACCAGACCAATCGCCAGCACAAAGGCAAAGAGCGACAGGGTGTTGATCGAAAACCCCAGGAGTGGGAAAAAGGCAAACGTTCCAATCAGCGACACTGGCACCGCAATGATGGGGATGATAGTGGCTCGCCAGTTTTGCAGAAACAAAAAGACCACGATCATGACCAGAATCAACGCCTCAAAGAGTGTTTTGATAATCTCGCGGATACCTTCGGTAACTGGCAGTGTGGTATCGAGTGTTACGGCAAAATCAAGTCCGGCGGGGAATCGGGTTTTCAGATCCTCCATCGTCTTTTTGACGCCATCAGCCACCGCCAGCGCGTTTGACCCAGGCGATTGAAACACGGCAATGATGGCGCTTGGCTGGCCGTTGGTCCGCGAGCGCTGTTGATAATTGAGCGCCCCGAGTTCAATCCGGGCGACATCTTTCAGGCGCACCACCGAACCGTCTGGATTGGCCCGGACAACAATCTGGCCAAATTCTTCGGCGGTTTGGAGTCGTCCCTGGGCCCGTACCGTGTAGGTTTTTTCCACGCCCTCTGGCGCCGGTTGACCGCCAATCTGGCCTGAAGGATTGACATTGCTTTGCTGGCGAACGGCTGAGGTCAAATCAGGAACTGACAATCCAAGATTGGAAAGCACGTCGGGTTTGACCCAGATGCGCATGGCGTAATCACTCGCCCCGAAAATACGAACTTCTCCAACCCCTGAAACCCGATATAAAACGTCGTTGATGTTGATGTTGGCATAGTTGGCCAGGAACAGTGAATCATAGGCATTGTTTGGTGAATAGAGCGAGATGAGCAGCATCGGCAACCCGGTTGATTTGCGGGAAGTAATGCCATACTGGGCAACATCGGTTGGAAGGTTTGGCTGGGCCTGGGCAATGCCCGCAACACCATCAACCGGTGACGTGATTTTGGTAAAGCCCAAATTTAATTCGACTGACGCCACCGCAACCCTGGCGACTTCGATCATGGCTTTGGCGGCAACAATGGCGGCTTTGGCCGTTTCAACTCCTGATTCGGCAGCGGCAACCTGCGCTTTAGCCTGATCAAGCACGACTTAAAACGGTTGCGGGTCAATCTCACCCAAACACTGGCCTTTTTTGACAAATGCCCCTTCGGTATAGTGTTTGGGTGAGATTGACCCGCTTACCTGGACCCTGATTTCCACATTGACCATTTCGTCGAGTGTGCCGATCCATTCGTTTTGACTTCCTCCCCGTTTTTAAGAACGGGAATTCCTTTGCGTGACCACTCAAGGCCGTTTCCAACACCAAGGAACGGGGTGACCAATGAAGGATTCCCCAGGTTCACGCTTCGTTGGGATCTCCATAGTTCCCTCCACGTGCAGCTTCACGGCAAGCCCTGCCGCTGTCTGACCAACTCTTTCCACATCGTGTCTTTGGATTGCAAAGAGGCAACGCACATGGAAATGCTTAGTAATAATACTATGGTATTGTGAAGATCGCAATCCCAAAATCCGGACGGTATTCATCTTCGGAATGTCTTTTTGCTCAACTGTCACGACTTCAACTTCAGGAATGGGCATTGC
>DAOQNB010000312.1:0-6808 GCA_035335845.1 Acidobacteriota bacterium
CCACAGGCGTCAAGCCGCCGAATACGAAAGCGGCGTCGAGCCGCCGCACTCCACACCCGGTTCCTCATCTTTTTGATATCCGGTCAGTTAGTGGCCAAGTGGAATATGCAGTGTAAAAACTGAGCCTTTGGCAATTTCTGATTTCACATCGACCTGACCGCCGTGGGCGCGGGCAATCCGGCGAACCGCGGGGAGGCCCAGACCGGTGCCGCGTGGAGAAGTGGTGTAAAATGGGTGAAAAATCTTGGCTAAATCCGATTCGGCAATGCCCCGGCCATTGTCTTCGACTTCAATCACCGCTTCGAGTGGACGGTTGGGAGACTCAAGCTTGACCAGCTTGAGCCGAACCGTAATTTGCCCACGGTCGCCAACCGCATCCAGGGCATTCAAAATCAGATTGAGGATGGCATCTTCCATTTGAGCCGTGTCAATTGAGGCAACAATTGGGTCCGTTGGCAATTCCAGATCAATGGCCACCCGACGATCTGCATTTGGTCCAACTGTCGCCTGATGTCTGGAGAGCACCACGGCGTGCCGGACAATTTCATTGAGCAGGGTTGGAACCTGGGTGAGGGCACGAGGGCGGGCCCGATTGAGTAGCTCACGCACCGTTCCATCAATTCGACCAACTTCACGTCGGACGGCTTCGAGGGCGGTACGTTCGGGGTCACCTGGTGAGCGCCGCCGAATCAAAATATCCACCGCGCCTTGAATTCCAGCCAGTGGGTTTTTGATTTCGTGTGCCAGCCCCGCAGCCAGTTCGCCGATTAACGAAAGCTGAGTCGCCCGCATAAATTCATTTTCAAGCCGCTTTTTGTCGGAAATGTCGGTATTGACGGTAAGTTTCGATTGCGGATGGCTCTGACTATCGTAGGAAACTGTCCAGCGACTTTCGACGATCAGTTCCCTTCCGGACTTGGTTGCCATATGCAACTCGCCCCGCCAGCCCCCTTTTTCCGCAATCTCCTTCTGGATGACGACCAGCTCGGTCTGGCAGCAATCCCGAAAAACAGCTTCCAGTGGTTTTCCCATGACTTCGGCGGCCTTCCACTCAAACAATTGCTCAGCACCTTGATTCCAAAACTGAACCCGATTGTCCCGGTCCAGCACCCAAATGGCATCCTGTGACTGATTCAGAAGGGTCGCCTGTTCACGGATCAATTGTTCGGCTTGCAGGCGTTCAGTAATGTCATACAACAACCACACCTCACCCTGCTCATAGCTGTACCCGGCAAACTCAACAAACCGAATTTGTCCATCCTTGCGCACAATCGCCTGGATTCGCGAATCAGCAAACTGAGTCGCCCGGTCTGCCTCATACTCTGCGGCAAATCGTTTGCCTTCACCACCATAGAGCGAGGAAAACCATTCTGAAATCGTGGTGATTTCGTGTGGTTGATAGCCCGTGATTTTTTCGACAGCCTTGTTAAAGAAAATCGAATCGCCTTCACGATAGACAGCCCCGGCTGGCAGGTTTTCGACCATGGATCGAAGTCGGCGTTCACTTTTTTTCAAAGCTTCCTCAACCCGTTTGCGTTCAATTGCATACCTGAGTGACCGCTCAAGCAAACTGCCATCCACCTGCCCCTTGACCAGATAATCCTGAGCCCCCAGATTCAGGGCATGAATGGCGACTGAAACATCTTCAAATCCGGTCAGCAAGACCATCGGTATTTCAGGAAACTGGTCTTGAATGCTTTCAAAGGTTGACAATCCATTGCTATCTGGCAACGAAAGATCAAGCAGAACCACATCCACGTGCGCTTGCTTTAAAATAGTGACGCCTTCGGAAAGCAAGCGAACATAGGTCACACTAAACACAATATCTTTAGCTTCGGCCAGCATTTCACGAACCAGGCGAGCGTCACCTGGGTGGTCTTCGATCAATAAAACCTGAATGGTTTCAATCTTCACAAACCACTTCCTTTACAGTGTCGGTAATTTCACAATGCTGAGCCAAAACCCTTCAATTGATTCAACCACCTGAATAAATTGATCAAGGTCAACGGGTTTGGTGACATAGCAGTTGGCGTGCAGATCATAACTTCTCAGAATATCCTGCTCGGCATCTGAGGTGGTCAACACCACCACTGGAATGCTTCGCAACCGGTTATCCTTTTTGATCTCGGCCAGGACTTCGCGCCCGTCTTTTTTGGGAAGATTGAGATCCAGCAAAATCAAGTCAGGAATACAGGCATTAGCAAATGGCCCTTCCTGGCGCAGCAGGGCCAGGGCTTCAACCCCATCGCGGGCGACCCGCAATGTGTTTTTGACTTTGGC
This sequence comes from Acidobacteriota bacterium, assembly GCA_035335845.1. GTDB lineage: Bacteria > Acidobacteriota > Blastocatellia > Chloracidobacteriales > Chloracidobacteriaceae > JACQXX01. Next base: position 2,281 of record DAOQNB010000312.1, read on the forward strand.
TTCCTTGAGGGCTTCGAGGGTGAGGCGGACATCGCCTGGGTTGTCTTCCACAAGCAGAATTTCAATCGGTCTTCCAATTTCCCTGTGTTCCATTGGTTCATTGTTCTCCATAGATTTGAGGCTATTATTTCTTTCGAATTTCAAAATACAGCCAGCAAAGGGGCAAGGAAAACGGCTGTTTCTGTTCTATAACTTTCTAACTATCAATTTCAAGCAATTACCTTCCCTGATTGTGGATCAGTGGGAAGTGTAAAATAGAAGGTCGAGCCATTCCCAAACTCTGACTCCACCCAGATGCGTCCCCAGTGGCGCTCGACAATGCGTTTGCAGATCGCCAGACCGATTCCGCTGCCAGGGTAGTCAGCCGTATTGTGCAGGCGCTGAAAAATAACAAAGATTTTCTCAGCATATTGCGGTTCAAGCCCAATGCCCCAATCCCGGAACGAGAAGATCCATTCTTTCCCTTCCTGGCGGGCTGAAATGTGGACCCGGGGCGCTTTGTCACCATGAAATTTGAGCGCATTCCCAATCAAATTCTGGAAAATCTGGCCCATTTGCAGCGCATCGGCCATCACGGTTGGCAGTGGGTCATGGGTAATTTCTGCCTGAGTTTCCTCAATCAATAACCGCAAACTGAGCAGCACCCGGTCCAGGACTTCTTCCAGATTGGTTTGGGTAAACTCTTTACCACGGGTTTTGACGCGTGAATAGGCCAGCAAATCATTAATGAGCTTTTGCATCCGCACGGCGCCATCCACGGCAAAGTGGATAAATTCATCTGCATCCTGATCGAGTTTGCCCCGGTAGCGTTTGGCCAGCAGTTGGGTATAGCTGGCAACCATCCGTAGCGGTTCCTGCAGGTCATGCGAAGCAATGTAGGCAAATTGTTCCAGTTCAGCGTTTGAGCGGGCCAACTCAGCCGTGCGTTCAATCACACGCTGCTCAAGTTCTTGATTTAACTTGTGAATTTGCCGCTCAGCCTCTTTACGTTCTGAAATATCCCGTATTATGCTCGTCACATACATTCCATCCTGGGCTCTGAGTGGACTTAAACTAATTTCAACCGGGAATTCCGTTCCATCTTTTCTTCGCGCCAGCAAATCCCGGCCACTTCCCATCGGGCGGGTATGAGGGTTGGCTGAATATCGTTCCCGATGCCCCAGGTGGCTGGTGCGATATTTGTCAGCCACCAGCAATTCAATCGTTTTTTCAACCAGTTCTTCACGAGCATACCCAAACAGTTTTTCCGTCTGTGAATTGACCAGGACGATTTGGCCCTGATCGTTGACAATCAGAATGGCATCCGGTGCTAACTCAAACAACTCCATAAAGGTTGTATCAGAAGCAGCAAATGGTTTGATTTTCTTGGACTTACGTTTCACTCCAGCCCGCTTTGAAGGCGTGCCAACGGATTCCATAAATGAAAATTCTCCTTAAAAGATGAAGGACGGAGGTAAAAACAGGTCAGGCATTCTCGGAAATTTGAGCATGAAAGAAACAGAGTTTGTTCGTTTTGCGGCCCCAATTGCAACCCTGGGTCGCAATCTCCCCCCATTTCAATACAATATCCAATTTGAACGAATCATCTTGAGCTCCACATTAGGAAAACTATGAGTGAAACAACAACCGCACGAAGCACAGGATACCGAGGACTGACTTCTGCCGAGGTTGAAGCCAGCCGGCAGAAACACGGCATTAACGTACTGACTCCACCTGAGCGTGATCCGTGGTGGAAACTTTTTTTGGAAAAATTTGATGATCCAGTTATCCGAATTCTCATCATTGCGGCAGTCATCGCCATTGGGGTGGGCATTGCCGAAGGTGAATATCTGGAAGGCATTGGCATTGTGGTTGCCATTTTGCTCGCCACCGTGCTGGCCTTTCTCAATGAATACCAGGCCAACAAAGAGTTTGACATCCTCAATCAGGTCAGCGATGACGTTCCGGTCAAGGTGATCCGCGATGGCGCGTACACAACCGTTCCCCGCAAGGAAATTGTGGTTGGGGATCTGGTCCTGCTCGAAGCCGGTGAAGAAACCCCGGCTGACGGACGCTTGATTGAAGCCGTTTCGCTCCAAATTGACGAATCCCGGCTGACTGGGGAATCGGTTCCGGCTTCAAAAGTCGCCACTGAAGATTTGGCTAAAATTTCCAGCCATCACGAAGGCGCCTATCCGCGAGATAAAGTCCTGCGGGGAACTTTTGCCTCGGATGGACACGGCATTATCGAGATTGCGGCGGTGGGCGATGGCACTGAAATTGGCCAAACTGCCCGGGCTGCTGCCGAAGAAACTGGCGAAGAAACCCCGCTCAATAAACAACTTGAGGGGTTGAGCAAGGTCATCGGCGTCGTTGGATTTGGGATTGCGGCACTCACCTATACCGCGTTAACCGCACGGGGCGTCATCACTGGCGATCTGAAACTCGCCCAAGATCAATGGATTTTTATGGGCATTCTGGTGGTTGCGGTGCTCATTGCCCTGGCAAAGGTCTGGCTGCCGATTTTTTATGATGGCCTCGAACTCGCCGGCAGCCAGGCCGAGGCACCGGAATGGCTTGAAGACGAAGGCATTGGTGGCTGGGCCAAAACTGTTGGCGGCGGAATTGTGTTTTTTGCGGTGGTGGCGGGTATTGCCTTTGGGGCAAATCTGATCCCCCAGGATCCAAAACTGTGGTTTGAACCTCACGTCACCAAAGAATTGATCAAGTACTTCATGATTGCCGTGACCATTATCGTGGTGGCGGTGCCAGAAGGTCTGGCGATGAGCGTGACGCTCAGCCTGGCCTACAGCATGAAGAAAATGACTCGTGAAAATAACCTCGTGCGCCGGATGCACGCCTGCGAAACAATTGGTGCCGCAACGGTGATTTGTTCCGATAAAACCGGAACGCTCACCATGAATGAAATGCGCGTGTTTGAAATGCGGTTCCCGGCCTTTTCCAACAAACTTTTGTCGAGTTCCCTTTCTACTGATTTAGAGAAACTGATTGCCGAATCCATTTCGGTCAACTCGACGGCGAATCTGAGCAAAAAACCGGGCGAAAACCCCAAGGCGCTCGGGAATCCGACCGAAGGCGCGCTCCTGTTGTGGGTTGATGAAGCCGGGGTTGATTACAACCAGAAACGGGCGCAGTTTCACATTGACCATCAATTGACGTTCTCAACCGAACGCAAATTTATGGGCACGCTGGGGACTTCATTTAGTGGCAAGCAGGTTCTGCACATCAAAGGGGCCCCTGAAATTGTGATGGATCGCTGCAGCCAGATGTTGACCAGTCAGGGATTACAGCCATTGACTGATGCTCAGAAGACCAACATTCACAAAGAGTTAAAAGACTATCAGGCTCGTGGGATGCGCACACTTGGGTTTGCCTATCTGGAATCTCCACCCAAAGATCCAGAAGACAAAATTGAAAATATCGCCCGCAATATGGTCTGGCTTGGGTTTGCAGCGATTGCTGATCCAATTCGCCCCGAAGTACCACCAGCCATTGCCGCGTGCCGGGTGGCCCAAATCGGTGTCAAAATCGTCACTGGCGACAACAAAGAAACGGCCAAGGAAATTGCCCGCCAGATTGGTCTGTGGGATTCAACCGACACCGATGATCACCTGCTGACAGGCCCCGAGTTTGGTAAACTGAGCGACGAAGAAGCGAAAAAATCACTCCGGACACTCAAAGTTCTCTCCCGAGCGCGACCACTTGATAAACTTCGGATGGTCAAGCTTTTACAAGAAGATGGCAACGTGGTTGCCGTAACGGGAGATGGAACCAACGACGCGCCGGCACTCAACTATGCCAACGTCGGGTTAGCCATGGGAAAAGCCGGAACAGCCGTGGCCAAAGAAGCCAGCGATATCATCCTGCTTGACGATTCATTCCGAAGTATCGTCAATGCCGTGATGTGGGGACGGTCGCTCTATGAAAACATTCAGCGATTTATCCTGTTTCAGCTTACGATCAACGTCGTAGCACTTGGCGTGGCGCTCCTGGGGCCATTCATTGGTGTCAAACTCCCGCTGACCGTTACCCAGATGCTCTGGGTCAACCTGATTATGGACACCTTTGCCGCACTGGCATTGGCCACCGAACCTCCTCACCAGAGTGTGATGAATCGCCCACCTCGCAAAGCAGACGCCTTTATCGTCACACCAGCCATGGCCAGATCCATCTTTGGCGTTGGCGGGTTCTTTTTGGTTTTCCTGATTGGCTTCCTGATCTACCTGCAACAGGGCGGGCCAATTGACAATGACCGCTATAAACTCTCGGTGTTTTTCTCGGTGTTTGTGTTTCTGCAGTTTTGGAACCTGTTTAACGCCAAATGTTTAGGCCATAACCTTTCGGCTTTTCATAATCTGGCCGAAAACAAGTCATTTATTTTGATCGCCGGATCAATTCTGATTGGGCAGATCATCATGGTCCAGATTGGCGGAGATGTTTTTAACACCACACCACTACGGGCCGATCACTGGGCCATTATCATCGGCTCGACATCGGTTGTGTTGTGGGTTGGGGAGTTTATCCGGTT